>CAMBQX010000074.1 GCA_945870085.1 Bifidobacterium breve
CGAAAACGAGACCATAATTTAACCAAGGGGACATCCAGAAATCCCTTGAGGAGCACCGCAACCGTGGACATAGTGCTCATCAGTGTTATCGCCGTCATTGTGGTTGCTTTTATCTTCGATTTCACCAATGGATTTCATGACGCAGCCAACTCGGTGGCTACAGTCGTGGCAACTCGGGCACTGCCCGCCAAGTGGGCACCAACCTTTTCAGCCGTATTCAATTTCTTGGCCTACTTCGTGGTGGGAACCGCGGTTGCAAACACCATCGCGAAAACGGTCAAATCAGATTACGCTGGAGTCTCAGTGGTGTTCGCCGCATTATTTGCGGCGATCGCCTGGAACTACCTAACTTGGCGTTTTGGCTTACCGTCCTCATCAAGCCACGCCATTATCGGCGGCTTGGTCGGCGCCGGTATCGCGGCCGGTGGCCTGGCTGCAATTTCGTGGGAGAGTGTCCAGAAGGCTGCGATTGGAATTATTGCTTCTCCTGCGGTGGCCTTCTCAATAGCTTTCTTAGCAATGTTCTTAGTTCGCGGCCTTCAGCGTGCCTTCAAACTGCGCGATAATGCGCCTGTTTTCAAAGGTCTGCAGCTGATTACTGCCGCTGCCGTGTCTTTTGGGCACGGGGCGAATGATGCCCAAAAAACCATGGGGGTTATTGCCGCCCTGCTGCTGGGCGCTGGGTACACCACCATGGCAGAAGATGGCTCCACCGTGGTGGTGCCTGAGTGGGTAGCCCTTTCGGCGTACGGCGCGATCGCAATCGGCACCCTTTGGGGTGGCTGGAAGATCATCGAGACCATGGGCTTGAAAATCACGCTTTTGCACGCCAACTCTGGTGCCGCCGCCAACATTGGTGCGGCGACAGCGATGTTTGGCGCCACCGCAATGGGTATGCCAATTTCGACCACCCATGCGGCCGCGACTTCGATCGTGGGCGCGGGTGTGGGGTCAGGTATGGGTGCCCGCTGGCGGGTAGTCGGCCGGATGGTGATCGCCTGGGTGGTTACGATCCCAGCAGCAGCCACAGTGGCCTTCATAATGTTGAAATTGACCTTGCTTCCCACCTTCTTTGCCTTCTTGTCGGTTGGCCTGGTGGTATTGGCTTTTGCCGCTTGGGCAATTTGGGCCATGATTCACACCATTCACGCCAAGGACGTTGAAGCGGAGATCTTGCCTGAGGCAGATTTGGCCAAATCCACTGACGGGCACCCGCACGTCTTGCCGCACGGGATGTCCGAGTAAGGCCTGTTCACCATTCGTTCATAATCTGTTTAAGTCCCCGTTTCCAATTGCGGGGGATTCTGAAACGTCGGATGACGAGACTGTGTCCATGGCTGATGTGTCTCAGATGGGAAGGCGCGACCTTCAGTCGGCGGCTACTTCACATCGCGGTGACCGAGTTTTCACTAGGACTGTCGCGGGTGCTGCATTTACCTCCCTGGCGGTACTAGCTGGCATTGCCCTTTTCCTTGGCTTCCAGGCAATCCCTGCTTTCCAGAGCCAAGGATTGTCGTTCATTACGACCACTGGCTGGGACATTAATACCAATCCACCTACCGTGGGTATCTTCGGGATGCTTTACGGGTCGGTGTTACTGGCATTTGTCGGCTTAGTGATCGCCGTGCCGGCGTCCATTTTGTTAGCTATTTTCATGGTGTTTATCTCGCCACCACGGCTTTCCAAGATCCTCACTAACCTTATTGACTTGATGGCAGCAATCCCCTCGGTGATTTTGGGGCTATGGGCTTTCTACATTCTCAATCCAACCGCTGAGGAGTGGCAGGTACTCCTCAATAAGTACCTTGGCTGGATCCCGATCTTCGAAAACACTTCCGGCAACTTCCTAGGAACGCCCTTCATCGCCGGATTCGTGTTGGCGATCATGATGATTCCGATAATCACCGCGGTGACCCGCGAGGTTTTAAGCCGCACACCGCCAGACCTAATCAACGCATCAGAAGCCCTGGGTTGCTCGCTTTGGACAATGCTGCGTTACGTGGCCCTGCCATATGGCCGCGGTGGGGTCGTCGGCGGCATCATGCTCGGCCTTGGCCGCGCACTTGGTGAGACGATCGCGGTCTTCTTCGTGCTAAAGCTTGTATACGAGACCAACTGGGACAAGATCATTGAATCCGGTGGAGGTTCGGTGGCAACTCTCATCGTTAGTCGCTTCGGCGAAGTCTCGGGTCCTTCGGAACTGCAGTTACTTTTGGCGGCGGGTTTCTTCCTTTTCATCATGACTTTGGTCGTAAATGTGATTGCCAACCTGATCGTCAGTCGTACCGGACGGTTGCAGAAATGAGCACCACTACTTTTGACCCGGCAGCTTTGGAGCAACTCCAGCAGCAAAAATCAGGGCGGCCATGGCGCAAGAAGCCAGCCCGGTTCACCGCTTCGGTGACCTTGGCGGTTGTCATACCCGCCCTGCTGGTCGCGGCACTATTTCTGACCAGTGATATCCCGGTACCTATCCTCCTCGTGGTTATTTATCTGCCACTTCAGTTGATCGCTTCCGGCATCGCGGCCTGGGCCACGAAAGGCACCCGAGGTATTGCTGACTCGGTGATCATCGTGAATGCCATTGGCGCGAGTCTTTTTAGCATAGTTGTACTGGTGTCGGTGATCGGATCATTAGTCGTTCGAGGTCTTCGGGCGCTCAGCCCGCACTTTCTCTTTCAGAACAGCGTTTACATCAGCCCGAGTACCCCATTGGATTACGGCGGCATTGGCCATTCGCTGGTCGGCACGTTGCTGATTGTTTTCATCGCATCGCTAATCTCAGTCCCCATCGGAATCGCCACCGCGGTTTATATAACCGAGGTTCGCGGCCGCGCTGTTCCTTATGTCCGCTTCTTCGTTCAAGCGATGAGTGGTGTCCCATCGGTGGTAGCCGGGCTTTTCATTCTGACAATTGTCGTCGCCACCGGCGCTTTCAATCAGAGTGCATTCGCCGGCGGGCTGGCATACGCGATATTGATGCTGCCGACCGTTGCGAGAACAGCGGAGGAAGTACTCAAATTGGTTCCCGATGACCTGCGCACCGGGGCCTTGGCGCTTGGCTCCACCAGGGCCAGGACGGTGCTAAGGGTGGTAATCCCAGCGGCACGCACGGGCATTATCACCGCGGTTATCTTGGGGGTGGCAAGGGTTATTGGCGAGACCGCACCCTTGCTCTTGGCGGCCGGTAATAATGACCAAACCGTGTTAAATCCATTCGGATCCCCGATTTCTTCGGTACCAACTTACATTTTTAACAACGTCGCGCTTCCGTATCCAGATGCGGTTGCGCGGGCTTGGGGATCAGCACTTGTCCTCATCATTTTGGTTGCCATTTTGTTCACCCTTGCTCGCGTTCTCGGGCGCGGGCGTGTCGGCCGATAGGAAGAGAAGACCATGTCCACTACTGAGTTTGAGGGTGTTATGGAACTAGATATTGAGGGTATCGAGCAGTCGGCTCTGCACCAGGTGAGCCCGACCGAAATGGAGACACGAGACCTCAGCGTCTGGTTCGGGCGCCGCAAAGTCTTGGAAGGGGTGAATATCTCGTTCCCTAAGCAAACTGTCACCGCACTTATTGGACCTTCAGGTTGCGGCAAGTCAACCTTCATTCGCACCTTAAATCGCCTACATGAACTCATCCCCGGAGCGGCACTTGCCGGTTCGGTGCTCTATGAAGGCAAAGACATCTATGACGCAGATGTCGACCCGGTTCACATCCGCCTGAAGGTCGGAATGGTGTTTCAGAAGCCAAACCCGTTCCCCAGCATGACCATCCGCGGCAATGTGCTCTCCGGGTTGAAACTTTCAGGGATGAAGCGCGATAACCATGACGACATTGTTGAGCAAACCCTCACTGCTGCGGGCCTCTGGGCTGAGGTCAAGGATCGGCTAGGTAGCGCGGCTGGGGATTTATCCGGCGGCCAGCAGCAACGGTTGGTTATTGCGCGCGCGCTTGCGGTACAGCCGCATGTGCTGCTAATGGATGAGCCGTGCTCGGCATTGGATCCTGCTTCTACCTTAAAAATAGAAGAGACAATCCGTGAGCTCTCCAAGGAGATCACCATCATTATCGTCACACACAATATGCAGCAGGCGGTACGCGTTTCGGACTACACCGCGTTCTTCCTAGCCGAAGAAGGAACTCCAGGCCATGTTGTTGAGCAGGGTGCAACTACGGAGATCTTCGGAAATCCACAGCAACAGCGCACCCTTGACTATGTAAATGGCAGATTCGGTTAATACGCTGTTTACCTGTACACGTATTGTTCACCAAAACGTCCTTCAGTTGACAGCAACGTGTCAGTGTGAGTTCATGCCCGTTGATTAGTGTGACAACGAATTGTTAACTTCAACTAAAAGGAGAACATCGTGCGTCGCACAATCGCGATACTAGCTAGTAGTGCGCTTGCGGCAGGTATGGTCGCAATGGCAGCACCGGCGCAAGCCGCAGAAAACATCTCAGGCGGCGGAGCCTCCTTCCCGAACGTCTTTATGCAGCAGTGTGCCGCCGATTTCAACGGCTCCCAGAGCAATTTCACCATTTCATACACCTCGACAGGCTCGGGTACCGGTAAGGGTAACTTCTCGAAGGGCACTTTTGTCTATGCGATGACCGACTCCGCTTACACATCGGGGCAGCCGACATTCGGCTGGGAGTACATCCCGGCAATCGGCGGTGCGATCACCTTGCCGATCAACTTGAAGAACGCGACCACCGGCCGCACTTTGGGATCCTCAATCCAGCTCAGGCAGGTAACACTCGCAAAAATCTTCGCGGGTGTTGTTACCACTTGGAATAATGCGGAGATCGTCAAGGACAACCCTCGCATTGCAAAGTCCTTGCCTTCGACTCCCATCACGATTGCCTATCGTTCCGACGCATCAGGTACGACAAACAACTTCCTGCAGTACCTGAATTCCTGGACGCCGACGATCTTCACGAAGGTACAAGATGACATGGGCACCGGTTTTCCAGGTGGCAAGCCACCGGCAAACTCAGTGGCCGGCAAGGGTAACTCCGGCGTGATGGCGAATGTGCTCGCCAAAGAGGGCACCATCGGATATGTCGATCTAGGCGACGCCAAGGGTTACCCATCGGCACGCATCCAAAATGCAATGGGTGAGTTCATTGCGCCTTCTTCTGCTTCGGCCGCCAAGAACTTGGCCAACCAGACAGCGGTTGCAGCGGACGGCCTGGTTACCCTTAACTACAAGGTTGCCGTCTCGGGTGCCTACCCGATTGCAATCTTCAGCTACGCGTTAGCGCGTACAGATGGTAAGGGCCCAAATGGTCTCGGTGTGCGGCAGTTCATTGACTACACGTTGCAGAAGTGCGGACCATCGCGCGCTGCTTCACTTGGTTACGTCCCGGTCGCCGGTAAGGTGCTGGCAACTGCCAAGACTTTGGTGACCAAGATCTCCTAGTAAGTCTCAAAGGGAATACACAAGAGTAAAGGTGCGGACGATGCCTCGGAGTTCCACGACAATCCGAGGCATCGTCCTCACTGTTTCCTTAACCTTGTTAGTGGCGGCGTGCACACCGCCGATGCCACCTGATGTACTGGCGGCGCGTGCCGAAGCCCAAGTTCAGTGTGGTAGCGGCGAAGTGCAGGTCAGCGTGCCTAGCGGATTCGCCGGTTCTATGGATTCAGTAGGAGTCGCGCTTGCATCGGTGTGTCCGGAAGAAACCGTGCTTGAGGTTGCGGCTGGTGAACCCGCGCCAGTTGCATTAGTCGACAAAACTCCGTCGCAGGCAGATATAGATCAATTCAAGACGAGCAATTGCCCAGGTGATCCGGTCATCGTCGTACCAGCTTTTGGTTACCCCGTTACAATGGCTTACAACGTGGTGGGTCTTGAAGGCCTGGTGATGACCCCAGAAATCGTCGCAGGGATCCTAAGTGGGCAGGTAACCTCCTGGGAGGACCCGCTACTGCTAGCCGAAAACCCGGATTTCGACCTAACACTGCTGCCCGACATCACCTTGATGTCAGTTGACTCACCGCAAGGTGATGTCGAGGCAATGACAACCTGGGTCGGTAAACAAGATCAAAAAGCTTGGCCGCAGGGCATGGTGGGGACACTCGATGCGGGCCAAAAGTTCGCCACGCAAGCCGATTTACTCGCCGAGATGGCCGCGGTGGAGGGCTCTATCGCAGTGCTGCCGGTATCGGTGGCCTTCAATAATATTTTGGCAACCGCGAACCTGCCGGTCAAGGGCACCGACGCCAACGGCCAAGAGGTTGATACCGTGGTCACCGCCGATGACGTGCAGCTTTATAAAATTGGGTCGGGAGCAACCGTCGTAACAAAAGACGCCGCAGGCAATCTCTTTGCTAGCCCAGCGACAGGTGGATTCCCCGTTGAAGGAAACTTTGATATCGCCTCCTCGAAGATCATGATGGCCGAAGGTGCACCGTTAGTGGGGTGGCCGGTGTTGGGATACGCGCACCTTCTGATTTGCGACAATCCGGCAGAACCCCTTCCCCTGTTGTTTGCCCAGTATTTGGTGCGACTTGCCGGGCAAGGATCTCTTGAATCTTATGGATTAACCCCGATGCCGGAGCCGATCCGGATTCAGACTTTTGCCCCGCTGAAAGTTGTGGTCAATGTTGACGGTGAGGCAGCACCCAGTGCCACACCGGTTGCCAGTTAGCGGGTAATCACTTAAGTGCCCTTGTGAGGCCCATAGGGTGAGCCCCATGGAAGATGGCAACAACGGCAACCACTTGCCACGCTGGTACGTAAAGGCAATCTGGTACGCGATTTTTGCGGTTACCTTGTCTATTGCGGCGTGGTATGTCGCATTGCAACTAACAGATCTAATGGTAACGGTGGCCATTTGCTTCTTCTTGGCTTTTTGTATTGAACCGATCGTAAACAAACTTGCGGCCCGCGGCTGGAAACGCGGACTCGCGACTCTTTTTGTCTACGTCGTGGGTCTTGGCGCAATTGCCGCGTTCTTTGCTGTTTTTGGCTTAGTGTTCTTCCAGCAGGTTGTCGATCTGATTGCCGAAATCCCTAATCTCTACGACGCAATTCGCAGTTTTTTTGACGAGTCGTTTTCGATCACCCTGCCTGAGCCATCGGTGTTGATGGATCAGTATTTGAATGATGCTTTATCGCTCCTGGCTAATGGAGTTATTGGAGTTATCAACACTTTCCTCGGCGTGGTATTCGGGGCTCTGACAGTGCTATTAGTCACCTTCTACCTAGTGGTTGATGGGCCGAGATTTCGTACCGTGGTTTGCTCGTTGTTCTCACAGCGCCGCCAGCGCGAGATTCTCGCGGTGTGGGAGGTCGCAATTGAAAAGACTTCGAGTTACATGATCTCTAGATCGTTGCTCGCGTTGGTTTGTGGTACGGCAACAACGATTTTTCTGTTGATCGCTCAAGTCCCTAATGGGCTAGCGCTCGGGGTGTTCACGGGTTTGGTTTCGGCATTCATCCCGACGATCGGCACCTATATTGGTGGCATCTTGCCTGTTGCCGTGGCCTTCGGAGCGAGCCCAATCCAAGGGTTCGCCACCTTGATATTCATTGTGGCTTATCAGCAGGTCGAGAACCTAACCATCGAGCCGCGGATTTCGGCCAAGGCGATGGAGCTGAATACCGCAGTTTCATTCTTAAGCGTGTTGGCCGGCGCGGCAGTGTTGGGCCCGGTCGGCGCCTTCTTGGCGCTACCGTTTGCGGCAACTTTGAAAGCATTCGTTGGCACCTACTTACGGCGCACCGAAGTGGTGGCATCAAAACTTACTGACGGCGGTAACTAGACCAAGGTGCGCAGGGGGCGTCAGTCGCATGCGGCGGTTTTACACCTATCCCAAGAGGCATGGATCTCAGCCTCAGCGTCGGTGCGCCCAACCCACGTGGCACCCTCGACGCTCTTGCCGGGTTCGAGCTCCTTGTATACCTCAAAGAAGTGTTGAATTTCTAGTCGATCGAATTCCGGCACGTGGTGAATATCGCGCAGATGCTCAACGCGCGGATCACTAGCTGGCACGCAGAGCACTTTGTCGTCGCCACCGGCCTCATCGGTCATCCTGAACATCCCGACCGCGCGGCATCTGATCTGCACCCCGGGGAAGGTCGGCTCGCCGAGAAGCACGAGAGCGTCCAACGGGTCTCCGTCCAGGCCAAGGGAGTCTTCGATGAAGCCGTAGTCGTGCGGGTACCTGGTAGAGGTAAAGAGCATGCGGTCTAGGCGGATTCGCCCGGTTACGTGGTCTATTTCGTATTTATTGCGGCTCCCGCCGGGGATCTCGATTGTGACGTCAAAGGTGAGGGGCTGCATGTGACGTAGTCTCTCCTATTGTGGGCACTGAGGCACAATCGAAACCGCGGTACCGAGCCGGTTC
>CAMBQX010000075.1 GCA_945870085.1 Bifidobacterium breve
TTCAAGACAATGTCGAGCCCGTTGGCCATCACCGTCGCACTGGCACCGCCACCGATATCGAGGAAGTTCGCCGGCTTGATACCGCCGAACTCTTCGCCGGCGTAGGCAACGACGTCGAGTGTGCTCATGACGAGACCGGCTCCATTACCGATGATGCCAACTTCACCATGAAGTTTTACGTAGTTAAGTTCGAGCTCCTTCGCCCTTAGCTCAATCGGGTCGGTGCCTTCACGGTCGACGAAGTCGCCGTGGCTGGCATGGCGGTAGTTAGCATTGTCATCAAGAGTGACTTTGCCATCGAGGGCCAGCACCTTGCCACTTGGCGCCAGCACCAATGGGTTGACTTCAACCAAAGTTGCATCTTCATCCACCATGACTTTCCATAGCTGCACCATGATCGCAATAACTTGATCGCGCACCGCCGCCGGGAAGTTCGCGGCATCGACAATCTCGGTGGCCTTCTGCTCATCAACACCTTGCAGCGCATCAACGCGGATCATCGCCAGATCTTGTGGTCGGGTCGCGGCCACCTCTTCGATCTCTACGCCACCAGCGGTGCTCGCCATCGCGAGGAAGGCGCGGTTGGCCCGATCAAGTAAGAACGAAACGTAGTACTCATCGGTTATGTCTGAAGCTTCAGCTACGAGCACCCGGTGCACAGTGTGGCCTTTGATGTCCATCCCGAGGATTGCCGCCGCGACATCCGCTGCCTCATCGGGATTCTGGGCGAGCTTGACTCCACCGGCCTTGCCACGCCCACCGGTCTTGACCTGGGCTTTAACGACCACTTGGCCGCCAATCTTGCGGGCGACCTCACGGGCGGCGTCGGGCGTTGAACACACTTCGCCGGGGGTGCCAGGGATCTGATGCTTGCCGAAAAGCTGCTTAGCTTGGTATTCGTACAGATCCACTTAAACTCCCTGAGGCAGAAATCACGTCGGTGACGCCCCGAGCCTAGTGTCGATCAGTTACTCGCGGTAAGGGTGCGACTGTGATCTTCGACCCATTCGACGATTGATGCGGTGGTGGCCCCCGGGGTGAAGATCTTGGCTACCCCCAATGCCTCCAATTCAGTGATGTCATCCTCGGGGATGATCCCTCCACCGAAAACGATGATGTCGCCAGCCTTGCGGGCCCGTAGCAGCTCCATGACGTCCGCAAACAAAGTGAGATGGGCACCAGACAAGATCGACAGCCCGATGAAGTCAACGTCTTCTTGCACCGCAGCGTCAACCACCTGTGCAGGAGTTTGATGTAGACCGGTATAGATGACTTCGATGCCGGCATCACGCAGGGCCCGGGCCACCACTTTGGCACCCCGATCGTGCCCATCGAGCCCCGGCTTGGCAACAAGTACGCGAATTGGACCAGCCATTAGGAACCCCTCTCCCGGTATTGCCAGATCTCGACGACCGCTGAAAGTACACTATAAATCGCTGGTCGACGGGGCCGGCACCGGCCCACTTGGAACTAACCTAGGAGGTAGCAGATGGCTACCCCACGTGACCTACGGCCTCAGTCACTGATCATTTCCATCTTCGGGGCCTACGGGCGAAACCTCGGTGGCTGGTTCTCTGTTAGCACACTTGTTTACCTGCTTAATGATGTCGGAGTCGACGACCCAGCGGTGCGTAGCGCCTTATCTCGATTCAAGCGCCGCAGAATCTTGATCTCGGAGAAAAAAGGTGGCGTTGCCGGGTATTCACTTAGTGAATCTGCCTGGCAAACTTTCGACGTTGGAGATGCTCGAGTGCTACAGCGTCGAACCCCGCCTCCCAACGATGGTTGGGTGCTAGCCGCCTTCTCGATCCCTGAAAGTAAGCGTGACGTGCGTTACCGCCTGCGCTCGCGACTCGCCAAAGTCGGCTTCGCGCAAGTGGGGGGTGGGCTTTGGATAGCTCCAAGAGCCCTGGAACCTGATGCTCGCTACGTAGTACAAGCACTTGGCGTTCAAGATCATGTTGACATCTTCAGCGCAGAGCACACCGCATTTCGAAGCACCGCCGATGCCGTGAACCAGTGGTGGGATTTACCCGCAATCGCGCACGAATATGAATCCTTCACCGCTGAATTTAAAAGTCTGCGCGCCAAATATGACCGGGCCACTAGTCCACCAATTAATGTTAAAGCCTTTACCGACTACACCCGAACCCTCACCGCTTGGCGGCCACTGCCGTACAACGACCCAGGGCTTCCGCGTGAATACTTGCCCAAAGCCTGGTCGGGTGATCAAGCGACCGCACTTTTCTATGCCTTGCACGATCAGCTAGCACCGGCGGCGCAGCAATATGTCGTTGATGTCGTTGGCGGCGCAAGCTAAGACTGCTAGAACATGGTCGATGGCTGGCAAGGCCCGTATGTGTCACGCAACACATCGACTATCTCTCCAACAGTGGCATATGCGGTGACCGCCTGCACACATGCCGGCACCACATTCGCACCGGCCGTAGCCGCTGCGCGCACCGCCGACAACCCGGCCGTGACGGCATCTTGATCGCGGGTCGCGCGCACCTGTTGCAAGCTTGCAATCTGGGTGCGTTCACTTTCCGGGTCCAGGGTGAACACCTCGAATGCCACCGGTTCGGTAACAAAAGTATTAACCCCGATGACCGTCTTTTCGCCGGTGTCGATCGATTTCGCATATTTATAGGCGCTGTCACCTAGCTCAGTCTGGAAGTATCCCGACTCGATGCAACTTAGGGCTCCTCCTCGCTCAGCAATATTCGCCATCTCAGCCCATATTTCGGTTTCCAGATCATCGGTTAATTGCTCGAGTAGGTAACTACCACCAAGCGGGTCAACCATTGAGGTGACACCGGTTTCAAACGCCACGATCTGCTGAGTGCGTAACGCCAACGTTGCCGCCATCTCGGTAGGCACGCCGAGAGCTTCATCATAGGCACAAACATGCATTGTTTGCACGCCACCAAGTGCGGCCGCCATGGCTTCGATTGAGGTCCGCACCACGTTGTTAAGCGGCTGCTGTGCTGTCAGCGATGACCCAGCCGTGAACACGAAGATGCGCAACTGTTCTGAGCGCGGATCCTGCGCGTGGTAGGTATCGCGCATTAGTTTCGCCCATACCCGGCGCGCCGCCCGGAATTTGGCGATCTCGGGCAGGAAGTCCATGTTGCTTGACAAGAAAGTGAACAGGGTCGGCGCCACCGCATCAACGCTTAGGCCGCGCCGGACGGCTTCATCCAGATAGGCGCGCGAGTTAGAGAAAGTAAATGCGATCTCCTGAACGGCGCTCGATCCTGATTCGCGAATGTGATAACCGCTCATGGCGAGTGACACCCAGCGTGGAATATTATTTGCGATGTGCTCGACTACATCGACTGAGAGTTTTAACCCAGCTGCCGCCGGGAATATCTGTGTTCCGCGAGCAAAATACTCCTTCAGTACGTCATTTTGAATGAATAATCCGAATTCATTTGGATTTACCCCTCGCTTTTTCGCCAGTGCCTCAAACATGGCGGCCCAGATGTAGCCGATCGAGTTGGCGGTGGTTCGAACTTGACTGATCTTCTCAAGTGGAATGCCATCCATCAGCACTTCAATATCGGCGAGGCTGTCAATGGCCACCCCCACTTTGCCAACCTCACCGCGGGCAAGCTGATTATCGGAATCAAGGCCCATCTGAGTAGGTAGATCTAGTGCCACACTGAAGCCGGTTAACCCCTGATCAAGTAGTGAGCGAAAACGCTCGTTGGTTTCGTGCGCCGTACCGAAACCTGCGTACTGCCCCATCGTCCATACACCCGGATCAGCATTTATGCCCCGGGTATACGGGAACTCACCTTGCTGCTCACGTGCCTGTGCTGTCACTGTGGCGCCTCCGCATTTAGCTGCTCACGCAGCACCTTCTTGGCAATCTTGCCCGTAGAGTTGAGAGGGAACTCCACAACTATTCGTACGTCCTTCGGTTTTTTATATGACGCCATTCGCGACTTGCAGTGCTCAAGCACTTGAGCCACTGTCACATTTGCGCCTGCTGCAATAGTAATCAGAGCGGTGACATGCTGACCCCAGTCGGCATCTTCGACACCGATAACCGCCACCTCATGCACACCAGACACCTCCGCGATGACATCTTCGATTTCGCGTGGATAAATGTTGTAGCCGCCCGAGATAATCATGTCGCCCTTACGGTCAACCAAGAACAGCCGTTCATCCCCATCACATCTACCTAAGTCACCGGTATAAAGCCAACCATCGCGCACCGCTTTTGTCACGGTCGGGTCTTGCCCAGCTTGCCCGTAGTAACCACGCATTACATGGTCACCGCGAGTTATGACCTCACCGACTTCACCGGTTGGTACGTCCTGGCCCAGCTCATCAACAATTCGAATTTCGACACCGTTACAGGGCAACCCGGCGCTCTTCAGGATTTCCGTGTCCCCTTCAATCCCGCGCCGATGGTCGGCTGGCCCCAGCACGGTGACCGGCGGGATCGCTTCGACCAAACCGTAGTACTGCGACATCCGTGGGGTGATGCGCTCAAAGCATTGCCTGATTTGCTCAGGCGGCATTGGGGCACCCGCATACCCGAGGATCTCCAGATTCGCCATTCGCTCAAGCGAAATATCTGGCATCGCTAGGAGCCGCGCCACCATTGTCGGCACGAGCGCCGTGGCATTGGCGCCTCGGTGTTCGAACGCATCAACGAGTGACTCCGGCTCAAACTTGGCCTGCACAATTTGCCGCCCACCGAAAGTGAAATAGGGCAATACAAAAAGCCCACTGGTATGGGTTACCGGGCCCGCATGCACCCAACAGCTGTGTTCATCGGGCACCTTGCCTAAGAAGTCGGTGACAATATTGTGCAGACTCGCCATCCGGTTTCGGTGGGTTCGAATCGCACCCTTCGGATTGCCAGTCGTACCACTTGAATAGTTCAGTGAGACCAATGCATCAGGATCTACATTAAGTAGCAATGGCTCGGTTGATTGGGTATCGAGAAATCTCTCATATGGCCTGGCCCCGTCAGTACCGTCAGCTCCGCCATTGATAACGATGACGTGATCTACCATCGCTCGCACGCCCTCGGCATCGTCCCAGAACTTGGCATCAAGGATCAAAACTCGCGGGGTGCAGTCGGTCGCAATACGCACCCAATCGGTTGGGTGCAACCGGTAGTTGAGTGCCACTCGGCATAAGCCGGCGGTGCTGATGCCTAAGTCGGTTTCGATATACGTATTTTGATTTGACTGAAGGTCAAGTACACGGTCGCCAGTCTCTAGGCCAAGGGCCCTCAGGCCGCGGGCAAGTTGCATGACACGTGAGCCGGTGCGTCCAAAAGTACTCGCGCCCTCGGGGCCGTCGAGAGCAATACGGTCGCGGTACTGACGCATTGATCGTGCTACGAGCCGGCCGACATCCATCTAGCGCCCCTCTACTTGCTGCAGTGAATTTACATCAAGTGAATCTGCGTACATGGCGTCCAATATCCAGCAGCCATCGTCTAATACAGCAACAGGATTTAGATCGAGTTCGAATCCAGTGGGCCACTCACGCGTACAACTAGCAAGACGGAGCACCATTCGAACGAAAGCCTCGAGGTCACTCGGAGCTGCTCCACGCGCACCAGCAAGCATCAGGGCAAGGGCGGTCTCGGCGATCATTTCGCGCACATCGAACTCATCAACTGGGAGTAACCGAACCGCCGCATCGGCGACGATCTCGGTAAGCACCCCGCCAACGCCAATTGTTAATACTGGCCCAAGTGCACTTGGGGTAACACCCACAATGGCCTCGACCCCACCTTGAACGAATCTTTCGACCAGCACCTGGCCCCCGAGTGCTTCCAAACGAGTGAATACATCAACCGCATTTTTTTCAGTCACTCCCAGCACCACCCCGCCCGCATCACTTTTATGCAGGAGTCCAGGCACTATGGCTTTGCAGACGGCTAATCCACCAACTTGGGAAATGGCGTTTACCGCGTCCGATGCACTGCTAACCAGCACCGACTCAGGAACAGGTAATCCGGCCGCCGCGAGAATTTGCTTTACCTGTTTTTCAGAAGCTCCTACCTCCGGCACCTGCGCGATGGAACCAGCGGGAATGGCTCTGGTGCGTCGCTGCGAGGTGGCGTGCAAAGCTTGCAAAGCGGCTACCGCTCTTTCGGGTGTTGGATAAACGGGCACCCCATTGGCTGCTAGAACCGCAGCACCTTCGGGCGCGAGGGAGGCAGCACCGGTTCGTACCGCCAGAACAGGTAGCCCGGTACGAGTTCGTACGGCGCCGAGGGCGCGAGCAATTCGGGTGACATCCGCACCGACCAAGACAGCGAAACAGGCGACAATTGCATCAACGCCTGGATCGGCAGCCAATCGGTCAACACACTTCTCAAATAGTCCTGGCTCAGCCATTACCGCCGCAGTGACATCAACAGGATTAGTCGCATTGCCATAACTGGGCACGACCGCACTTAAGTCAGCAATGGTTGCGGGTTCAAGTTCAGCAAGTTGCATTCGGCAGGCCTCGATCGCATCGGCCGCCAAAATTCCGCTGCCACCTGAGGTGGTGACAATCCCGATCCGCTTTCCGAGCATGCGCGCACCCGTTGCAAATAGCGCCCCCGCGTCAAGCAATGCGTCAATATCAGCAACGCGTGCGATGCCCGCCTGCCGAAGTGCCGAATCAACGACTTTGTCCGCAGACGCAAGTGCGCCGGTATGTGAGGCCGCGGCCTTCGCCCCTGCCTCACTGCGTCCTGCCTTGACTACTGCAATTGGCTTCACCGCAGCAGCCTTGGCGAGTGCACTTATGTCACCTAATGACTCGATGTACATAAGCACGGCATCGATCGATGGGTCATCAACTAGCCTCGCAGCGACATCGACGGCGGTGACATCGGCTTCATTGCCGGTGGTGACTGCAATGCCGATTGGTACGCCACGTTCGATCCCCAAAGAGAGCGCACCAAAACCTAGCGCACCTGATTGACTAACGAGCGCAACATTGCCCGCGGGTATCGGAGTCGACGCCGCCGAGAACACCGGGCTAAAGGTGGCTAGTACCCGGGCCGGGCCGCCAACCGCACCGATGCAATTAGGACCGACTAAACGCATGCCGTGCGCGCGCGCAACTCGCACCAATTCCGCCTGCACCTTTGCACCGTCAGCACCGGTCTCGGCAAACCCCGATGTCATCACAATGCACACTGAAGTGCCTACCTGGGCGCATTCGGTGACGGCCGCGAGTACTGCTGAGGCGGGCACCATTACCAGCGCCAAGTCCACCGACCGTCCGATTTCGGCCATGCAACTGAAGGCCGGCAACCCCATTATCTGACCACCTTTGGGATTAACAGGGGCGATAAAGCCCGGGTATTCGTACTTTTGCAAGTATTCGATGGGCAGCCGACCCATCGCTCCGGGTCTATCGGTGGCACCAATTACCGCGATAGCGTCAGCCGCCCAAATTGCCCGCAGATCGCTCACGGGAGGATCGCGATCCCTTCTATTTCGAGTAACGCTGCGTCGTCATAGAGCCGGGTTACCCCGATCAAGGTCATAGCTGGGTAATCACGACCGATGAGCCGGTGCCAAATCTGCCCGATTTCTTTAGCGTGCCCGCGATAGTCGACCGGATCAACCGAATAGATGGTCAGTTTCGCCAACTGCGATGGGGTGCCGCCGGACGCCTCAAGGGCTACCAGCAAATTTGTGAGCACCTGCTCGAATTGCTCGACAATGGTTTCGCCGACAATCGCGCCATCGATATTCGAAGCGGTCTGCCCAGCAAGTAACACCAAAGTGGTGCCCTCAGCAACCACTACATGGCTAAAACCGATGGGTGGGGCGAGTTCGGGCGGGTTGATCCTTCGCACTGTCATTACTGCACCCTTCGGCCATCAGTCGCTACACTCAACCACTGCCTTAGGGCAGTTTCTCACCAGGGGGACCGAACAGGAGAGTGCAATGGCGATCCCACTAAGCCTCCTCGATCAGTTCACCGACCCGGGCATAACGCGTATCCTTGTCGATCGACAATAATACGACACATGAGCACCCCCCGTCCTGTTCTTGCTGCAGCCCGCCGGACTCCATTTGGGCGGTATCGCGGTGGCCTGTCTGGCATCCGCACCGATGACCTCCTGGGTCAAACGATCGCGGCCCTTATCGCCGCCACCCCGGAACTGGACCCAACTCAAATCGATGACGTAATCATGGGCGACTCCAACGGAGCCGGCGAAGACAACCGCAATGTCGCCCGAATGGCCGCCCTACTTGCTGGTTTACCGCTGACCGTGCCCGGAGTCACCGTCAATCGTCTCTGTGGCTCCGGTGCCGAAGCAATCGTCCAAGCGGCCCGGGCCGTTCGCGCCGGTGA
>CAMBQX010000076.1 GCA_945870085.1 Bifidobacterium breve
ACCCGGGTGTTCGAACCCCAACCGCACCGCATGTAACCACTGTCGCTTCAACCCCAACTTCGCCGCCAACGCCGGATCTGCACCATATGTCAGATCCCCGACACAGGGGTGACGCATTGCTGACATATGCACCCGAATTTGGTGGGTCCGTCCAGTTTCGAGGCGGACTTCGACCAATGATCCATGTGAAAATGCTTCTAGAGTTTCGTAATGGGTAATGCTCGGCTTACCACCGCTGACCACCGCAAATCGATAGTCCTGGGACGGGTGACGGTCAATGGGTGCATCGATAGTGCCCCGCAGCGGGTCCAATAAGCCCTGAACAACGCTGTGGTACATCTTGTCAACCGAGCGCTCCCGAAATTGCCGTTTAAGGCTTGAGTAGGCGCGTTCGCTCTTGGCGACCATCATCAATCCGGAGGTGCCAACGTCGAGCCGGTGCACCACCCCCTGCCGCTCGGCCGCCCCTGAAGTTGCGACCGTGTGTCCGGCCGCGGCCAGGCCGCCGATCACTGTTGGGCCGGTCCAGCCCGGGCTGGGGTGGGCAGCTACCCCCACCGGCTTATCAATGACAACAACATCGTCGTCCTCAAATAGCACCCGCATCCCCGGCACCGGATCAGCGACCACTTCGATAACACCGGCCGTGGCACCAGCTAGCACCTGCTCATCGAGCAGGTCAGTGTCGATCTGCATCACGGAACCGGGCTGCAGCCGATCACCTTTTGTTACGGGGCGCCCGTCAACAAGTACGCCGCCGGCCCCCACTAACTCACCGGCGCGGGTTCTGGACAAGCCGAGCATCCGCATTAATGCGATATCTACGCGTTCACCGGCCAAGCCCTCGGGGACGGGGACTAATCTCTCGCTCATTGAGTGGCAGCGACCGGAGCGGCTGCCCCTTTGTAGGCCACGCCAAAAAGTGTTAGTGCCACCATGAGGATCGCCGAGCCGACGACGCACATATCTGCGACATTGAATACTGGCCAATACGGTAACTGGATGAAATCCACGACATATCCGCGCCCAACGCCCGGAGCCCGAGTAAGGCGGTCGATGAGATTGCCAGTAGCGCCGCCGAGTAGACCCCCGAGTGCGACCGCCCACCAAATACTGCCAAGGCGAGTAGCAGTGCGGATGATCACGATGATCACGATGACAGCTATCAGCGAGAAGACCCAAGTGACACCGGTACCGAGGCTAAATGCGGCCCCGGTGTTTTCGACATAGACCAGGCGCAACCAGGTGCCAGCCAAATTGATCGGGCCCTCACCATCAGCGGCCATCCTCGGGCGCATAGTTGTTATCGCCCAGTTTTTAGTCCACTGGTCCAGAGCTATCACGATTACCGCAACTACCGCGACAACGATCATGCTCTTCGAGCGAATATTGCGCGAAGTCACCCTGACACTCTACGGGGGCCTTGGCCACCGGGTTTCAAGGCGCCATTTCAGCGGCTTAGACCGAATGCACCGACGGGGTTTGGGATTGCGGTCAAGGAGCGGCAGGCCCACGGGCCGCCTCTTGGGCAAGGAGCTCATCGAGGTCACTGAGTCTTTTCAGTCCGCCGAGGGGCTGTGCCATTCGTGAGTTAGTGCCGAGGCGCTCGCGGTTGCGATACATGAATGACCAGTAGCCGGCTGTGAACGGACAGGCATTCGCTCCAACCCTCTTGCGCGGGTCATATACGCAATCGCCGCAATAGTTGCTCATCCGATTGATGTAAGCCCCGCCTGCCGCATACGGCTTCGTCGCCAAGATGCCACCATCGGCGTATTGCGACATTCCAACAACGTTTGGCACCATGACCCAGTCATAACCATCAACGAAGGCGCGGTGGAACCAGTCGGTTACCTCGGCAGGATCCCACCCGCGCTGCATCGCGTAGTTGCCCAGCACCATCAGCCGCGGGATGTGGTGCGCCCATCCGTTGTCGCGGACATCGGCCAAGATGTGAGATAGACATGCAGCATCGACCGAGTCCGACTCGAGGTTGGCGAACCAATCCGGTACCGGCTCCCCTGCCTCAAGTTCATTCATGTCCCGATAGGACGCCGGGAGGTGCCAGTACAGGTGCCAGACGAAGTCACGCCAACCGATAACCTGTCGGATGAAGCCCTCAACGGATGCAAGGGGTGCACCACCCCTTCGATATGCATCCTCGGCACGGGTCACCACCTCGATGGGGTCGAGGAGACCGAGATTAATCGGCGCCGAGAGCAGCGAGTGCGCCATCCACGGATCACCGGACATCATTGCGTCCTCGTGCGGGCCGAAGGCGGAGAGTCTGTGGTCGATGAAGTGGTCGAGAAGGGCGCGTGCCTCAGCACGGGTTGCGGCAAATCTTCGTGGGCCGCAGGCGCCCAGGAAACTCACCTGTCCATCTCGCTCCCAGCGATCCAAATCCTCCCGCACCTGCTGGTCGATCTCGTCCTCCTGCGGCCAAAGTGGTTCAAGCACGCCCAGCGTTGTCGTTCGGGGTGGCGGTTCCTGATTATCCGCATCGAAGTTCCAGCGACCGCCCGCCGGCTCATCACCATCCATCAGCACATTGAGTCTGCGACGAGCCTCGCGATAGAAGTCCTCCATCAGCAGCCGTTTACGTCCACGGGAACCCACCCAGCGTTCGAAGTCCTCCATGGGCGAAGCAAATCCGCGCGCAGGGAGTATCTCGACATCCCCGCGGCCCTTCACGAATTCGAAGGCTGCTCGAGATGTTGGATGGCAAACGCTCAGCCGCTCATCAATGCCGTTAAGGGCCTCGCCGTAACTATTGACCCGCAGGTAGGTGCACTGCTCGCCCAACTCCACAGCCCGATGGCGCATTGCCGACAAGATCAGATGGGCCTTCGCCCGGTGGAAGCGACGGCTGGCGAATACGCCCCGGGATTCGATCATGAGCACCTGCTGATCTGGACTATCCAAGAAATGCGGACCTAGTTGGTCTCCAAACAGCCAACGCCTGCCCATCACATTAGTAAAGCGCATTCGTGATCACCCTGCCATTGCAGATGGCCGCGCCCATGAACAAGATGAACAAATCATGTCATTCCGATAATAAGCAGATCAATTTTTTTCGGGTTAATGCGAGCAATTTCTTCGTGCTGCATACACCTCGCCCAACAACGCTTGGCACAAAGGCCCTGAACGGCGGGGCCGAGTTCACCCTTATGTGACTTGACTCACTCACGAGGGACCATGACATGTCAGCCCGAACCAGCGCAGTTCCCAATGTGCGCGATTGCTGACCCCGGGTTAGCCTCAAAAAGAAAACCACTATTTAAAAGGAGATTGACTATGAAGGTTCTACCAATCGCGGCGCTTACTCTTGTCGCGGGGCTCGCTCTCGCTGGCTGCAGCAGCTCCTCAGACAGCACCGCAGCTTCCGCATCGCCGACCATGGCTGTGTCCGAAGAAGCAATGGCTTCCTCCGAAGCAGCTGCTACCCCTGGCGACATCATCGACATCGCCAGCACCACGGAGGGCTTCTCGACGCTCGCCGCTGCTGTCACCGCAGCAGGCCTCGTAGATACGCTCAAGGGCACCGGACCGTTCACGGTCTTCGCGCCCAATGATGCCGCCTTCGCAGCCCTGCCCGCCGGGATTCTCGATGCGCTGCTGCTACCTGAGAACAGGGATGCGCTCATAAAGATCCTCAAGTACCACGTGGTCTCGGGCGCGGTTATGTCCGGAGATATTGCTGATGGTGAGGTGGCAACGGTTGAGGGGCAGAAAGTTACCCTTTCGACCGCGAATGGCGTCACGGTCAACGACGCCACCGTCGTTCAGGCCGATGTCGTTGGGTCTAACGGAGTTATCCACGTCATCGATGTGGTCCTACTGCCACCAGACGTCGACGTGGCTGCGCTCACTGCCGGCTAGTCAAGTACGAGCACCAAACGTATGGGGAGGACCACTCGGTCTTCCCCATACGGCATTCTTAGACCGCCCCGCATTGATCCCCAGGACGCATTACATCAGTGGGTTAAGGCGTTAGTAACGCTCTTCGGCTTGTTTACAAACTAAACACAAAGTTGCCCGCGGGAAAGCCTGTAATCGGTACTTGCCAATTGGCTTACCGCAGGCCTCGCAGGCCCCGTAGGTGCCAGCATCTATGCGAGCGATCGCATGGTGGACCTGTTGCAACATGTCGCGGGCGTTATTGGCCAAAGACATCTCATGCTCACGCTCAAATGTCTTACTGCCGGCGTCAGCTTGGTCATCGCCGGCGCCATCGCCAGAATCCTGAATCAGGGCAACAAGGCCTTCTTCGGCCGAGAGTATCTCCTCTTCGATGCGCTTGACTTCGAGATCGAGTTCTGCGCGGACCCCGCGTAATTCAGCTGCTGTCCACGGGGTTTCATCCTCACGAACTACCGGGCGCTTCTTGATCACTGGTTTTTTGACCGGCTGCTTTTGGTCGCCCAAAGCTTTCTTGACAGGTACAGCCTTCTTGACAGATACAGCCTTCTTCACGGGCGCAGCCTTCTTCACGGGCGCAGCCTTCTTGACAGGTACAGCCTTCTTTACGGGCGTTACTTTTTTTGCGGCCATCACTCCCCCTTGCTTATAACCTCGAACGAGCCGGACTATAGACGGCCGCGACCCAGATCCGAGCGAACCACGCCGCAGCGGGCCACCGGGGCCATCGATACGGCCGATATCCTGCATACTCGAACCACCGCCATACCCCCGACCTCCAAGCCCCCGACCACCAAGCCCCCGAAAGGATCACCATGTACCGGCCCGTCCCCGCGCAGGTCGATCTACCTGCCCTGGAGCACGCGGTTTTGGAGATGTGGGAGCGTGAGGGTGTCTTTGCCGCCTCGGTAGCCCAAAGTCAGGGCCGACCCCCCTGGGTCTTCTACGAGGGCCCACCGACCGCAAATGGCACTCCTGGCACCCACCATGTCGAAGCCCGGGTATTCAAGGACGTCTTCCCGCGCTACCGCACCATGAAGGGCTTCCATGTCCCCCGCCAAGCCGGCTGGGACTGTCATGGGCTGCCGGTTGAGCTTTTCGTCGAAAAGGAGCTCGGGTTCACCGGGAAGCAAGACATAGAGGCTTATGGGGTCGCTGAGTTCAATGCCCGCTGCCGGGAGTCGGTGCTTCGTCACGTTGATGAATTCACCGAAATGACCACCCGCATGGGCTATTGGGTCGATACCGATTCCGCGTACTGGACCATGGACCCAAATTACATTCAAAGTGTTTGGTGGTCACTAAAACAAATCTTCGACAAAGGTCTACTAGTTCAAGATCACCGCGTCGCACCTTATTGCCCACGCTGCGGTACCGGACTTTCTGACCATGAACTCGCACAAGGCTACGAAACCGTTATTGACCCTTCGGTCTACGTGAGATTCCCTGTTACCGACACTAACTTTCTAAGGAGTTACCCGGGTGCTGCTTTCTTAGTCTGGACAACAACCCCCTGGACATTAGTCTCAAATACAGCGGTCGCAGTGAAACCAACCGCGCAATACGCCGTGGTAAAAACCGTCGATGGCGAGACTCTGGTGGTAGCAGTCGCGCTACTGGACCAAGTCTTCACTGAGCCGGTCACCGTCTTGTCAACCATGCCCGGCACCGAACTTGAACGCCTCACCTATCGGCGCCCATTCGACTATGTCGAAATTCCAGACGCACATTACGTGGTTCTCGCTGACTACGTAACAACCGAGGACGGCACCGGCCTTGTTCATCAAGCCCCCGCATTCGGCGCCGATGACTTACTAACCTGCCGTGCCTATGGATTACCCGTGGTAAATCCGGTTCTGCCCGATGGTCATTTCGCCCCGGATTTACCCGTCGTGGGAGGGCAATTCTTCAAAAAGGCCGATGCCGGCCTCATCACGACGTTGTCCGCGGCCGGCTTGATGTTCAGGCATGTGGAGTACGAGCATTCTTACCCGCACTGCTGGCGCTGCCACACCCCGTTGATCTATTACGCACAGCCGTCCTGGTACATCCGCACCACGGCAATCAAGGATCAACTCCTTGAGCAAAATGAAAAGACCAATTGGTTTCCTGGCAGCATCAAGTGGGGCCGCTACGGTGACTGGCTAAACAACAACGTTGATTGGGCGCTATCACGTAACCGCTACTGGGGCACCCCACTACCTATTTGGCGCTGCCCCGATGGGCACCTAACGGCGGTGGCTTCAATGGCCGAACTGAGTGAGCTTGCCGGCGTCGACGTCAGTGCCATCGACCCCCACCGGCCTTATGTCGATGACATCACGATGCCCTGTCCCACCTGCGGTCTTACCGCCAATCGCGTTCCCGAGGTTATTGACTGCTGGTATGACTCAGGCGCCATGCCCTTCGCCGCGGTGGGCTATCCATTGCAAAATGCGGATTCATTTCGGGCGCAATACCCAGCCGACTTCATCTGCGAGGCAATTGACCAAACTCGCGGGTGGTTCTACACACTGATGGCTATCGGCACCTTAGTGTTCGAAGAGTCGTCCTACAAGAATGTCGTCTGCCTCGGACATATCTTGGACGAAGATGGCCGCAAGATGTCAAAACATCTAGGCAACGTACTTGAACCTATTGGCTTAATGAATGAACACGGAGCCGATGCCGTGCGCTGGTTCATGCTGGCGAGTGGATCACCATGGCAGGCGCGCCGGGTTGGCCATGCCGCGATTGGCGATGTTGTTCGCAAGACGCTATTGACCTACTGGAATACGGTTTCATTTCTTTCCCTGTACGCCAGGCTTTCACAGTGGGAGCCGTCCGCACCTGCCCCTGACCCTTCACAGCGCCCGGTTATCGATCGTTGGGTTATTTCTGAAGCAAATCAACTCGCCCGCGATGTTGATCTGGCTCTCGAGGCTTTCGACACTCAACGCGCCGGCCGCCTGCTTTCGACTTTTATTGACAATCTTTCCAATTGGTATGTACGCCGTTCGCGCCGCCGCTTTTGGGATGGTGACCCGGCAGCGCTTGCGACCTTGCATGAGGCGCTGCGCACCGCCACTTTGTGTCTTGCTCCTTTCACCCCCTTCATCACTGAAAGGGTTTGGCAAGACCTATTTCGCAGTACCGACCCCAGCGCACCAAAGTCGGTGCATCTGGCCACTTGGCCTGAGGTATCCGCTGAGGCAATCGATGAACAACTTGGCACTGACATGGCACTTGTCAGGCGAATTGTCGAACTAGGTAGAGCCGCCCGCGCATCAAGTGGAGTACGCACCCGCCAACCACTTGGTCGCGCTTTGGTGTCGGCAACCGGCTGGTCGGAGCTTTCAGCGCAGTTGCGCGAGCAGATTTGCGAAGAACTCAATATCAGCACACTTGAATCCCTTGATGACGGCGGCGCTGGTTTGGTCGACACCAGCGTCAAAGCCAACTTTAGGTCACTGGGGCAACGCTTCGGCAAGCAAACTCCTGCTGTTGCAGATGCAATAGCAGCAAGTGACCCAGCGGCCTTACTGGCCGAGGTGCGAGCTAACGGGTCCACCACATTAACTGTTTCCGAGCTCGGTGACGTAAGTATCGCCGAGGGTGACGTCGTGGTAACTGAGACGCCACGTGAAGGTTGGGCGGTGGCCGCCGATGCGGGCGAAAGCATCGCACTCGACCTCACGATCACTGATGATTTACGCCGAGCCGGGTTAGCGCGCGAGATCGTGCGAGCCATCCAAGAAGCGCGCAAGAATTCTGGTTTCGATGTCGCCGACCGCATCAGCGTCTACTGGTCGAGTGCCGATGAGGATGTGCTCTCAACAATGGCTCAACACGGTGAAATGATTGGCGCTGAAGTCCTTGCCCCGAACATGGTTCAAGTTGGAGATAACTGGCCGGAAACCGCGACTTATGTCGTTGAGGTACCAGAAACGGCGATCGAACTACGTTTCGATAGCCCCAGACTCACTTAGTTCGCCCAGTTGAGACTTTAGGCGGCTACGCAAGTCTGCGCGAATGCGCTGCGCCTGCTTTTCGGCCGCTGCGATTATTTCGTCCGCGGTCACCTGCGCAATTTTTAACACTTCAGCCGCGTCGCCGGTAAATAGTGCAGGGTCAGGTCTGATAATTTCGACGGTTTCATGGCGAAGTGCAGTTGAACTCGATGATGAGCCGCGCTCTTGCGTAGCGGCCAAGTCAAGCTCAGCGCTTCGTAATCGCGATTGAAGTTGGCTGTGTTGGCTACGCAATACCGCGGATTCATCGCGCGCCTGCTGCAAGTCTCCACTTAATGCAGCGATATCAGCTTCAACAACATCAAGAAATGCGTCGACTTCATCTACGTCATATCCGGA
>CAMBQX010000077.1 GCA_945870085.1 Bifidobacterium breve
GGCGCGAGGGCATGAAATGTTTTGTTTGTGGCGCGAAAATCAAGATGGCGGATATGCAAGGGCGCAAGCTTTATTGGTGCGCCAAGTGTCAAGTTGGTTAACTTGAGCTGGGTAACTCGGATACTCGTGGGCTGCGAATACCAGGGTGGTCGGCCGGAAGCGTGCGTTTGATGACAACCCATGAAAGCAGGACCGTCGCAATGACAAGTGCGTAGAAGAGCGCCCCGGATGCGGCCAGGGCCCAAAGCCAATTGTTCTCGATCAAGGGGATAAGTACCGCCGCGCGAATCAAACACAGCAAAACCCACAGCCAGGAGGCGCGGTTGTAAGCGCGCATCAGATCAGGGTCTTGGCGCCACCGCATCTTGGTGCCGACGATCGGTCCGAC
The DNA here is from genome assembly GCA_945870085.1 of Bifidobacterium breve. Classification (GTDB taxonomy): domain Bacteria; phylum Actinomycetota; class Actinomycetes; order S36-B12; family S36-B12. The sequence continues at coordinate 389 of CAMBQX010000077.1, forward strand.
GATAACGCCAAGTAACGGCCAACGAATGAATATCGAGATGGCAAATGCCAAGGCTGAGGCGACATTTAGCAATACCCGCGGCCAGAAGAAGGCGGCGGCGCTGCCTGACTTTGCGGCGATGTAGGCGCTCAGCACTACGACCAGCAGTGCTCCCAATACCCGCGTTGGGCGCTTGCGTTCAACCAGCCGCCAGATTGCGAAAAACAGGCCGAGCCCCACTGCCACGCTGACAGCCCATGTCATGTTGTCGCCGGTGGCGACATAAGTGGCAATAAAGGCCAGCGGCGGCAGGATGCTTTCGATCGCGCCTCTGGGGCCGCCGATCAGGGCCTGCAGCGGATGCTGCTGCGTCTCACTCACGGGTTGAGAGTAGCGGCTCAAGCCCAAAACTTTCCCGACGAACCGTCAGCGCATTTGGCCGAGTACGGTGTAGTGGTGACCGCAAACGTGAGTGAACTAGCGGCGAAGTGGAGCACCGACCTAGCATCCTGGGCTATTCCCGATGAAATCTTGAGCCAGGTAACTACCCCACCTTGGGTTCATCCCGTGGCGATGTTCACTGTTGAGGAAACTATTCCGGATTCAATCTCGCATAAAGTTGCCAGATTGGTGGTGCCGGCGGGGGGCACTGTGCTCGATGTTGGGAGCGGTGGTGGGCGCGCAGCATTTGCACTCGTGCCGCCCGCAGCTACGGTAATTGCTGTCGATCATCAGCAGGGCATGCTGGACGAGTTTGCGAAAGCCGCGGCGCAGCGCGAGGTGCGGCACGAGGAGTTTCTTGGCGATTGGCCGGCGGTTGCGGGCGAAGTTCCCAAAACTGATGTGGTTGTGTGTCACCACGTGGCATTCAATGTTGCTGAGATCGTGCCGTTTTTACAGGCGCTGAATACGCACGCGCACCGACGAGTGGTGCTGGAGATTCCATTTCAGCATCCACTTACTCATCTAAACCCGCTCTGGAAGACTTTCTGGGATCTAGATCGGCCCACCCAGCCGACGGCAGAAGACTTGTGTGCAATCGCCAGGGCCATGGGATTCGATGCTCGGATGGAGATTTGGCTGGATGCAACCTGGGGTAAAAGGGTGGCCTTGCCCAAGGAGGAGCGCATTAAGTTCGCCCGTATCCGGCTTTGCCTAAGTGAAGACCGTGATGCGGAGGTGGCTTCGGCACTTATTCAGCAAGGTGATGACCAACCACGGCGGGTAGCCACCATCTGGTGGGATGTCTCGGCTTAGATGTGTTCATGACATCTGCGAAAGCCGTGGCCTATGACGTAGATCGTATTCGCGCCCGCATCCCGGCTCTGGCTGGTGGAGTGGCTTATTTTGATGGCCCCGGGGGCACCCAAACCCCAGACCTAGTTGCGGCGGCGATTGCGTCGGCGCTAACCAGCCCGCTGTCGAATCGGGCACGTGTTACCGGCGCTGAGATTAATGCCGATGACATCACGCTAGCCGCTAGGCAAGCAGGCGCTGACCTGGTCAACGGAGATCCGCGCGGCATCGCATTTGGGCGCAGCATGACAGATATCACTTTTGATATTGCTCGCACTTTGGCCCAAGGTTGGGGGCCGGGGGACGAAATTGTTGTTACCCGACTTGATCATGATGGAAATGTGCGGCCTTGGGTTACTTATGCGCAGCGCTCAGGTGCCACACTTCGTTGGGTCGATTTTGATAAGGCGACCGGAGTATTGGCCGTTGCCGACGTCACGAAATTACTGAACGAGAATACGCGGCTGGTTGCCATCACCGGGGCATCAAATCTCTTGGGTACCCGGCCAGATCTAGTCGCGATCGGGAAAGCGGTTCATCAGACGCCGGCGCTCTTCTACGTTGATGGAGTGCACCTAACCGCGCATGCGCCGGTCGACATGCAGGCCATCGGAGCAGATTTCTATGTCTGCTCGCCATATAAATTCCTCGGGCCCCACATTGGGATGCTTGCTGCCTCACCTGCACTTCTTGAGACCTTGCACCCTGACAAGTTGCGTCCGAGCACCGAGTCGGTGCCGGACCGCCTCGAGCTTGGCACCTTGCCGTATGAATTACTTGCCGGAATTACGGCGGCGGTTGATGTGCTCGCGGATCTGGTGCCGGGTGATGAAGCGACGATGAGCCGTCGCGATCGAATTGTGCGTTCGATGACGGCCCTTGAGTCTTATGAAGATGAACTGCATGTTTATTTGCGCGCCGGGTTGGAGTCGGTGCCCGGTGTCCGCCTTTATTGTCACGCACCACACCGCACGCCCACAGAACTTTTCAGCATCGACGGTGTTGACAGTGAACAGATTTACGTCACCTTGTCAGCGTTGGGGGTCAATGCACCGGCAAGTTCGTTCTACGCCATTGAGGCCGCTGACTGGATTGGGCTGGGGGAGCCGGGTGCGGTTCGCGTCGGATTAGCGCCTTACACGAACCACGATGACGTTGACCGACTCATTGCTGGGCTGCGCGGTATTGCAAGCGACGCTGCGGCGTAACGAGTTTCTTCGATGACTCTTGTTGACGAGGGACACCCCGGCGCGCGTGCCGTGACTGTCTGGACATTGCAAATACTGGACCCATCAGAGGTGGTGCCCGGTCGGTTACCGACATTTGCTGTTGAGTGGCAGCGAGTCGATGGCGACAAGGCCGAACTCAGCGCCGATCTCTATGAGCGCGTTGGGCGAGCGTGGGGTTGGGTTGATCGCATCAATTGGACGAACGCGGAGTGGGCCGGGTGGGCCAACCGTGAAACCCTTCACCTGTTCGTCGTGCGGGTCGACGGTGAAATATGCGGATACGTAGAACTTGACCAGCAGGGGTCAAATGTTGAGGTTGCCTTCTTTGGGTTACTTGCGGATTTCATGGGCAAAGGGATCGGCGGCTGGCTGCTGGGCCAGGGCCTGCGCGAAGCCTGGCTGCTACCAGGTGTTGAGCGGGTCTGGGTGCACACCTGCGATTTAGATGCCCCAACTGCACTCAGCAACTATCAGGCACGCGGCTTTGTGATCACTGACACAGCCATTGAATGGCGGCTTCCGCTACTCCCTGAATGCTGACCGCGCCTTGGGGTGATATCAATAGGTATGTCCCGTGCCACTCCTTGGATCTTGACCGTCGGCGGCGGCCTCGGCCTGCTCGCATCATTCGAACTTATTGTTGACAAGCTCGCCCTGCTCGCCGACCCGGATGCCGTGCTGTCCTGCGATATCAACCCGGTGGTTTCCTGCGGATCGGTGATACTGACCGAACAGGGATCTGCATTTGGTTTCGCGAACCCGATCCTTGGGTTGGTGGGATTTGCCGTTGTCATCACCCTCGGGGTGTTGGCCATCGCCAAAGTGGAGTTACCGCGTTGGGTCTGGATCGGGCTGAATATCGGCGCCCTCTTCGGGGTGGCATTCATGATCTGGCTGATGCTGCAAAGCCTTTATGTCATTGGGGCTTTGTGCCCTTGGTGCATGCTGATCTGGGCCGTCACTATTTTGATTTTCTGGAATGTCACGGTCGATAACCTGGTGAGTGGCCGGATAAATCTGGGTTCTGGGGTGGCCGAATTCGCCGGGGCCTTGCGCTGGTTCTTGGTTGCCGGTACCTACCTGATCATCGCGGCTCTTATTTTCGTGCGCTGGATGGATTTTTGGCTGGGCCGCGGCTGATGCAATAGTGGTATCACTGTGGTATCATTCCGGCATGGCAATGACATTGCGGCTTCAGGACGACGAAGTACAGGCTTTGAGTGCGCAGGCTGCTCGAGAGCAAAGGTCTCGTCAGGAGATCGTAAGACAGGCAGTGCGTGAATATATAGAACGCAATGGGCGCCAGCAGTTGCTGGATGAAATTCTTGACGGTGAACTGCCAAGGTACGCCGAGGCCCTTGAGCGGCTAGGGCAGTGATTTACCTTTCCTATGAAGAGCTCATGTATGTCGCGCAGCGAACACTCGGCGCACCTCCTCTAGTACGCGATGCGGGGTTACTCGAGTCAGCACTGGCGCGCCCCCAAGCGAGTGTTTTTGGCTCAGATGCTTACCCTGAATGGCCAGAAAAGGCCGCGGCACTGCTGCACTCTTTGGCGAAGAACCACGCACTCGTTGATGGGAATAAACGATTGGCGCTAGCGGCCACGATCTCTTTTTTGGGTATGAATGGATTTCGTTTTACTTTGACCAATGACGAGGCGTATGACTTCGTAATTGCAGTCGTCACCGGGGAGCTTGCAGATGTTGCTGATATCGCGGCGGTAATTCGAGCTAAGACCGAACCTCGTTAGCCCACTCATCGTGCTCTTTCTCGGCCCACTCAACCGGCACTGATCCGGTAAGCATGCCTTTGCGTGCGGTGGCATCACCGTATGCCATCCACATGTGACCGGCTGTGGCAATGGCGACCAGTATCGCCAACCAGTCATGAACAAATGTGGAGCCGGTGCGAATATCATCTGGGAAGAAACGGTTGAAGTACATCACCAGGCCGGTGCCCAGCAGCACGATAATGGATCCGAGTACAAAAGCCGAGTTGAGTTTTTGCCCAGCGTTGAATTTACCCACCGGTATTTCACCATTACGCCGCTTGCGGGTGCGCAGCCATTTCCAGTCATTGGGTGAAAAACGATTAAGGCGGCGGAGGTCTTGGCGAAATGCCCAAAAGAAACAAGCGACAATAATTGGAATAGGCAAGAGGAAACCCGCAATTATGTGCGTATTGCGCATCAGCGGGCGGTAACCGATAACGGCACTAGCGCCCGGGAGGTAAAGCACCGCGGCGGTTATCAGCAGCACACCCATCAAGATGCCTAAGGTGCGGTGCGTCCAGCGCTCGGCGGCGGTGAAACGCAAAATAGTTGTGGGTTCAGGTGATTGGTTCATCGGTCATCCCATTTGATTCGCCAACCCAGGCATCAACCGCATAGCCACGTTCTTCCCAATAGCCGGGCACGACTTTTTGGCCTACCTCGATACCTGAAAGCCACTTCAGGGATTTGTAGCCGTACATCGGTGCGACATATAAACGAACAGGTGCACCGTGTTCTTCGGCAAGAGGTTGGCCGAACATGGTGGTGGCTACCAATATATCCGGGCGCAGGCCCTGTTCCATTGTCAACGACTCGGTGTAGGCGCCGTCAAATGAGGTGAAACGTAAAGCTTCAGCTGTCAGGTCAGCACCTGCAGCATTAAGCACGTCACTGAGCAATACACCTGACCAGGGCACGTCGTCGACACGCCAACCGGTTACGCACTGGAAGTCTTTCGTCATACCCGTTTGCGGTAATTCAGTGAGATCTGCAAGTGACAAGGAAAGCGGGGTACTGACTAACCCGGTAACGGTGAGCCGGTATTTATCCGCGTTGTATTCCGGGTACCCATTAGTGACGGTGTAGATGCGGAAACCACCGGTGCCCGGTAGTACACCCGATAGGCCGGGGGCGGCGGTGGCGACGGTGGAGTTCACCGCCTGCGAAGCGGTGCGGCCAAAGACGATGCCCAGCGCGCCCAAGCCGATCATGCCCAGCACGATCCGCCGCCCGACTGGTGCGCCCCGCGGTGCCAGCTGTGCTTCCTTCGGCTCTTCCATCCCACTATGGGAACACATACTGGGCTGGACGGCCACCGGAATCGCCATGCGCCGCGAAAATGCGATTTCTTCTTCTTTTGGCTCAGGCCGTCGTTCTCCCGGGATACCATGAAAATTCCGTCCGGTGGCTTTATTGAGGAGTATTTGATGTTTGGTAAGAATGGGCACCGTGCGACCTGTGCAGCAGTGGCTTTTGCGGTGGCTGCCACCTCGTGGGCGTTGCTGCCGGCCAGTGCATTCGCTGCCCCAGCACCCGAGCCGGTGACAATCGCCCCGTTGCTAAAGCTGGATGTCATCATTGGCGCGGATATGTGGGACACCGTGCCGCGCATCATGTCGCTCACCTTGAACTTCACGGACATCATCGGGGTTCCTGGCGCTGATTCGAAAGACGAAGCCACGGCGAAGGCGGCAGTGGTTGCAGCCGGTGGGGCCTGGAGCGAGATTGCAGCCAAAGCATGCAGCACTAAGCCAACCCAGGTCTCTCATACCACCGCGGTTACACCTGAGCAGTACTACGGCGTAACGGGCATCGCGGGCGTACACAACACAGATGTGGTGCAGGTGCAGACCTCTTGGCCCGCACTACCCAGCACCCTTGATGGGTCTGACTTCAAAGTAACGTTAAATGACGGCACAATCGCCACAGCGATCTCGGCGGGCGTGATGCCGAACTTTGAATACAACGAGCGATCGGTGCTTATTCTCAATGGTGAGTTCGGCAATCGACTGCCGAAAAGTGATCCAGCGGTTAAGTACCCGGTAAAGGTCGAGATCGTGGCTGATGCGACGCCACTGCAATTGGTTGGCCCGCGTGGTCGCCTTGTTAGTGCTGTTGGCATGACCATGACAAACGATAAAACTCCTTATGACACCCAGCCCGCTGACCCAACTCTTTGGACGGGGCCGCGGGTAATTGCCGCGAAGATCACCCACATGTCGACTCTGGGTGAAGGTGGCCCCGAGCCGGTGAGCAAGAAGCTGCTGCCGAATGACGGGATTTCGATTTTCGGGAAAAAGGCCGCCGAGTTTCGCGTGCGAATGCTCACGGTGGGCGGTGCGCTTTCACCAAATGGAGTGCGTGGGCTTTACCCCGCGGATTACCGTAATTACTTCCGCCTAGTGGCTCGCGACCGCAAGGGCAAACTCATCCCTCTGGTTAATGCGGGCCAGGAATATCTGATAGATGGGCAGCCGATAACCGTCGTTGGGCTAGCCGACCTTGGCAAGAAGGCGAAGACATATGACGAGTGCTATCAAGAGGACAGCGAGAATCAGATCGACATAATCCTGTCTGGCAGTGCTAAGGCAGCGAAGAGCATTGCGTTCTTGGATATTCCGGCGGACGGTGGAGGCTACCTACCGCTTTACAACGATGGTGGTCCGGGCAAGAACCCGACCCCTGGCGTTGTCTACACAGCCAAGAGCCCAAGACACACGGTTAGTGTGATGAACGGTCTCGTCGACCCGATGCGCACTACCTACAACGCGGGCTAAAGCGGGTAGGAAATGAGCGCGGGCGGACACTTGGTATGACCAAGCATCCGCCCAAAAACAGATTTACCTAAACAGATTTACCTAGTCCAAGCGTGCACCAGATCGAGCAGGACGCGGCTGGGCGCGCCCTCAATCAGCGGCTCGATCGCATCCATAAAGGCGCCGAAGAAGACATCGCTGTTAACGGCGGCAGCTTCGTCATGATCCCCATAAACTCCGATGCCGCGAACCACCCCGGCACCTTCATCGCCAACGACGATAATGCTAAGTAGTGCGGGGTTTAGTTCCATGTACGTGTGCGCGAATTCTGAGTAGAGGTCAAGTACGTCTGTGTAATGCCCTGGCTTGACGTTCAGGGTGAATTCAACAACTTCGGCCACGATCTGCTCCTAAATAGTTGGGAGGACACAAGGTACAACAAAGCGAATATTTGTGGACCGAGCAGAGGTGCCAAAGTTTGCTCATGCTTGCGAACGTTGTGGAATTTGACCGGTCGACGGTGGCGGCTCTGTGGCCGGCGCTCTGCAAATTGGCGTGGGACACCTCACCGCGCTCTCCCGTGGCT
>CAMBQX010000078.1 GCA_945870085.1 Bifidobacterium breve
AGTGGGTACACACATCGACTCACCAAACAGTAAGTCGGACTCCACAGCCAAGGGGCCGACGGGTCTGACTTGTAGGTAGCCAAAGCCGGGTGATGAGCGTAACTGCTGCTCAATGGTTCAGGGCTGAAGAAGTCGAAGATTATGAGGTGACCGTTGTCCGCTAGTAGTTCGTCGACTGCTGATGCCAACGCGAAAAGATGGGTCCGGGGTAATAGATACGTGAAGAAGCCAAGAATTATGCAGTCGAAGGTGGACCCTTTCCACCGGTCGAGGTCCTCTGGTGCGACTCCCTGCTCCAAATTTAGGAGAGGGAAGGTAACGCGGCCTTCATTAACGGCGTCCTTGCTGGCCTCCAGCCCGTGGCAGTCGGCCCCTAGCCGTATTCGAAGCTTCTCAAGGCGAAAGCCGGTTGCGCAGCCGATCTCCAAGACTCGAGTGATTGAACCAGTGCTGTGGACCTGCATGACGGCGTCTGTCACCGGGTCGGCGATAGTGCCTATCCCCATTCGATTACGGGCAAAATAGGAATCCCCGTCGGCTTCGAGCGCTTTTCTAGTGTCTGTCACCACCCCAACACTCCCCGAGGTTTGATGAAGACGCGGCCGGAATAGTCAATTGGGTGCATGAACGGCCGGTGGCCGGTGGCGGCGAAGTACTCGTCGACCGCGGTACGTGCACCCTGCCAGTGGCCATAGTCATCGAGAATGCAAACCCCGCCCACTACTAAACGTGGATAGAGAATCTCCAGCCCCAGCTTGGTTGACTCGTACCAGTCGGTGTCGAGGCGCAGCAGCGAGATCGACTCAGGCACCGACTGTTGCAGGGTGACCGCAACATCACCTTCGACAAAGTTGAAACGGTCAAATGGGTAGCCGGTTGACCGAACATTGGCCTGCACATCACTCAAGCCGGCCACGCACCACACGTTGTTTCCGTCACCTACTTCGGTGCCCGCCAGCATGGTCTCGGCGGTAACGCCGGTGCCCGCCTCAACATCGGCCGCGGTGGGTGCCGTCATGCCGGCGAAGGTGTCATAAAGCCAGATGCGTCGATCATTGACCCCGAGGGCGCTCAGTTGCTTTGCCATTGCCATCACACTGCCACCGCGCCATACCCCGCATTCAGCAAAGTCGCCGGCTAGCCCTTCATTAATCACGTAGCGAACGGCGTTCAGCAGACTCCATAGGCGCTCTGCGCTGGTCATCGTGTAGGGCCTAAGGGATGCGATAAGCGCAGCATCGGCCGCGGTGGCCTCGACGGGGAGTCGAACTGCTGCGCTGTTCGTTCGCGAAACCTGCAGCCCGACCAGGCCAGCGACCGAGTTGATTGCCTGCTCGTAACCCTTCACCACGTCATTATCCCGTTCCGCGCATCGAGAGTTGGTCAATGGGCGCCGGGTCGACGAACCAGCAATCACCAGCACCTAGCCCTCCTGTCGCAAACATCTGCATCAGCGCGAGATTGAGTTTCCAATCAATTGGCACCACCGGCTCTATCGGTAGCGCGTCGGTGACCGCGAGCAGTTCGCGCACGAAAGACCCCCGATACAAAATTGCGCAGACGGTATTGGTGGCTGGCCGGGCAGATGTCAAAATGCGGCGCCGGGCTTCGCCAGCCCAGCTGGCATCAGGTGCCACCGTCAACAACTGTGACAGGCCGAGTTCATCGAGGGAGAAAGACTGCGAAATATTTACATATGCCGGCTGCTTCTCATCGGTGCGGCTTGACATCAACCAAGCGAGCCCGGCTGCGCAATCAACCACTTCGATACTGGCCGCATCATCTTCGAGGATTAACACCCATTCGGCGCCGGTTGCTAATCCCGAGCGCAGCAAAGCGAAATGAGCAAGCTCAATATTCAATAATCGTTCGACCATTTCCGGCCCGGGGGGGCGCACCAGCTGCTCGGCCCGCCGCGCCCAGCGCAAACCATGGGTGGCCCACCAGCGCGGCCCGCGGGCTCGGCCCAGATATTTAGCCCAGCGCCGATCCAGGTGCACCTGCGTTGTTAGGCAGGCGCCGACCATCGTGGGCGTGATCGGCAACTGCTCACGGTCGTAGGCGTCCACGGTGCTCACCTCAACAAGTACCGATTGGCCAAGGGAGCGAAGTTGATCGGCCAGCACGGCTGCCAGCCCACCGGGCCCCTGACTCACCGCGAAACGGGAGCCTTCGTGGCTCACCACGCCAATGAACAGGGCTGTCACGGGCGGACTCCATCGCAGATATGGGCTCAACGAGCAAGGCCACGGGCGGCCACAAAGGTAGGTTATCTGTGTGGGCGGTGCGGGCGGGCTAGAGACACCAGAACCAGATGTCCCCCATCGTGGCCTCAATGTGGTCGACTTTCAAAGCCCCGGGGTGGTGCCAGCCATCCGTAAGGGGATCGAGTTGTTGCCCCCGGCTAAGCGTCAGCTGCTGTTTTTTGCAGCCGCAATCCAGATTTCATTAGGTGTTCTGGATCTAATCGGTATTGCTCTTATTGGCTTGGTGGCCGCTGTCGCAGTGTCCGGGATTGGGGCGGCGGCCAGCTCAGATTCGAGTGGTTCAAGCCTGCCTCCGTGGGTGCAGAATCTGCTTGACAACGTGGGGATGGGCAACCTAACCATCTCGCAGCTTTCGGTGGCTTTGGCGCTGGCGGCCGTTTTCATTTTGGTTTTCAAGACGGTACTTTCAGCACTGCTTTCAAGGCGCATCATTCGCTTCCTCGCTAATCGGCAAGCCGACGTTTCAGTTCGACTAGCGCGGGAGTTTTTAAGTCGACCACTTTCTGATGTGCAGCGCTGGACGACACCGGAGGCGATGTATGCCCTAGGTAGTGGTGTGGCAGCTGCAACGGTTTCACTCCTTGGTTCGACGATCACGATCTGTTCTGAGGTTTTTCTATTCACAATCGTTGGTATCACTTTGCTCGCTCTTGATCCGCTGCTCACAATCATTTGCATTGTGCTCTTTGGCATCATCGTGCTGCTGCTGCATCGAGTTCTCGGGGGCTGGACTGCTCGAAACGCTCAGGTGATGACTGACGCTTCAATCGATACCCTCACCGCAGTTTCTGAAGCACTTGCCACCTACCGCGAAGCAACAGTGCTCAATCGCCGAGACTTGTATGTGACCCGGTATGAAGGTTTGGTTGGTCGTTACGCAGGGTCGAGTTCGACAGCTTCGTTCATCTTGGAGATTCCAAAATATGTGCTCGATATCGCGCTTTATCTTGGCGTGCTCTTACTCGGTGTTGTGCAGTTCTTAACCAAAGACTGGACTTCAGCGGCTGCAACGGTTGCTTTGTTCCTAGCCGCTGGCTCGCGTATCCTGCCCGGCCTGCTCAGGCTGCAGGGGGCCAGCATCACGATTCGTAACGCATCCGTGCAAGCGCAACCAACATTCTTCATGTCTGATTTCCTCGCGCGTACGCGTACCGATGCCCACCAGGCCAGATTGCCGGTGGAAAGAATCACCGCCGACCAAATACATGCCCATGTGGTTGCTGGGTATCCGGATTTTGTGGCTGACGTGCGAGTTGAAAGTGTCACCCAGATCTACGCAGACGCCGCAGCGCCAGCGCTAATTGATGCTTCGTTCACCGCCGCCGCGGGCACCTCGGTTGCAATAGTCGGCTCAACCGGCGCCGGTAAATCGACACTTGCCGATGTGGTGCTTGGTGTCATGGAGCCGGTCTCGGGATTGGTAACAATCAGCGGGCTATCACCGCGGGCCGCCATCGACCGCTGGCCCGGTGCTATTTCTTATGTGCCGCAGGCGGTAGCCCTGGTGGCAGGCTCTGTCCGGGAGAACGTGGCTTTGGGCCTGCCAAATGAGGCAATCGATGATGATTTAGTTTGGGCCGCCCTGAAGCGTGCTCATTTAGATGATTTTCTAATTGAGAATCGCGAAGGCCTCGACACCACGATCGGCGAACGGGGCTTTCGACTCAGCGGTGGCCAACGGCAGCGCTTGGGTATCGCCCGCTCTCTTTACACCCGCCCGAAGTTGCTTATCCTCGACGAAGCCACCAGTGCCCTTGATGCCGAAACCGAGCAAGCGATTATCCAGACTCTCCAGGAACTTGAGGGGGAGGTCACCACCATAACCGTGGCCCACCGTTTAGCGACCGTGCGCTTTGCCGATCAGGTGCTCTACCTTGAAGGCGGTCGCATCGCAGCACGCGGCACCTTCGACGAAGTGCGCGCGCAGGTGGCAGATTTTGACAATCAGGCAACTTTGCTAGGGCTGTAGGTGGCATGACTTTCGCGGCCAATGATGTATCCGCAGTGATTTGCACCCTCAATTCGATCAGCAGCATTGAACAGTGCCTGGCAAGTTTGAAAGCCTCGGGTGTTGGTCAAATCGTTGTTGTTGATGCGAACTCCACCGATGGCACCAAAGAGATTGCCGAGCAAGTAGCCGATGTGGTGCTTACCGATCCGGGAACCGGGCTTGGTAATGCTCGCAATATTGGAATTGCCAGCACTACTAAGCCGCTCATCCTCAACATGGGCTCCGACAACGTGTTACCAGTCGGCCAGTTACAGATCATGATTGATTGCTTGGAGTCTGAACACCTGCAAGGGGTTAGTGCCCAAACCAAGATCGCGGGCGATGACTACGTCTCTAAGGGGCTGAATGCTTGGCGAACCGGCAGATTCGTGCCAGGCCCGGCCCATGTGATCGGCACCCCCACGCTTTTTGACGGCGATCTCCTGCGAGCGCACCCTTATGACGCGACTCGAAAGTTCTCCGATGACTCCGAACTTTGCGAGCGCTGGGCGAAAGAATTCGGCGCCACCTTCGCGATCTCTAACGCGTACGTCGAAGAGATTGGCAAGACATCGTGGAGTGAGGTGATTATCAGATGCCGCATGTATGGAATCTCTGACGAAGAGGTTTTTCGAATCGGTAGGATTCAAGGTTGGTCGGTGGCGCGCCAGGCTAAGTCATTGCTACATCCGGCCAAGGCTGACTTAGTGGAACCAATCACAAGGCTTAGCACTAAGCAGGCCGTCGTGAATGCACCATTCTTAGTTACCTTTACTGCCCTACGTTATGGTTTTTGGGCTCATCGGGCGCTGCGAAAGACTCCCTGAAATCTTGCATTTGCGGCGCTGATTCGTCAGCCGTGGGAGGGTCTGCCAAGCGACAGGCGAAGAGGGCCACCGCAGACAACGTGATGAAGACGGGCCAGACGATGACGACATCAGAGTTGAGCCCGGCAAGTGGCGCAGCGGAGAGAATCACGAGGGCGATCCCCAGATTTCCCGACCGCCAGATGACGACCGCCAGTGGGAGAACCATGGCAAATGTGTGTGGCCACGCGATCGGAGTCATGGCAAATGACAACCACGCGATTACCCAAAAGAATGACCTTCGACGCAGGAGCGCCACGCCGGCAATGAAAGGGCATATTAGCCACGCCAACCAGATTGGGATCCCCACGTCAGCGAGCAGCGCCGCGGGGGTAAGAAGCGGTCTTCCTAGGTTGAACGTAATTGAAGCGCGCCCCGCCTCAAGGAACCCGGAGACGACGCTGGGCTCGATTGCAAGTGCCAGAAGCGCAAGAACAACGACTGCGGCAAGTGCAATCACGACAGTTCGCCACCTCCGTCGCACAACGGGGTAGAGCATGAGCAGGATGCCCGCCCCACGCGATGCCACGATCAGGGCATACGAGAGCCCAGCGATTGCAGGTCTGTTTTGGTAGCGCCAAGCAAGGGCAAGCGCGACCCCCATAACTGGGTAGGTCCCGGTCAGGACGTTTTGCCCTTCGCTGGTGAGTCCGAGGACGAGCGCGGTCGGGTAGGCCACCCAAATCGGGACTCCCATGATCCGCAGGGTGATCGCCATCGCGCAGAGCATCGCGATCATCCAGCATGGCAGCCACCAAGAGTAAGGAAGGTAGGCGAGCGGAATGCCCAGTGGCAGTGCCGTGGGGGGGTGCGAGTTGGCCTGTCCGTTATCGGAAGTCATCTGGATCAAAGCGGCAATAGTGTTCAGTGGGGCGTAGGCCGACACGCCGGGATCTAGCAGGCCACGTGAGGCCGCGACTTCCCAGCCCACATCGGTTGTTCCGGCATTACCGGCGAGGTTACCGGCGAGTGCGTTAAACCCGAGGAGATCGGCGGCCGTGAAAGTGAACCTTCCGAGGGCCGTGAAGATTGTCGGCAACAAAAGGATGGAGCCAAGGACCGCACCAGCCTCTATCCACCTAGACCTGCCGGGATTTGGCCGTCCAGAGCGGTGCGAAGTCGTCACTTGGGTCAAGTCCGTTCCTTTGGGCCAGTTAGTAATTTGAGAGTAATCCTTGATTGGACACTAGAGCATTCTTGCGGCAAGACAAGTGGGCTTGACATCAAGCGCTCAACTAGAATTAGCCCGTGTTCACGTCGAAGCGCTCGAATTCGCTGTCCGCAGGAGCAGTCGACGGTGTGTTTAGCGCCGAGGAGCAAGTATTGACGCGGCCGGTTCCGTGGTTTGAAATATTAGCCGGCGCCATTTGCGCCCTCTGGGCGACAGCGGCATGGATCACCGTCATTCCCAATCAGGACATGCTGGTTGACGCGAGTCAGGTACAACGCCTCCTACAAGATCCGCAAATTGTCCTTGCTTTTCCCGGGCAAAAGCACGGTGGTGTTCTGGAGTATCCGTATCTGTTGCTGAGTGAGTTAATTGCTCCCGGCAACTTCTACCTTCACACCGCCCTGCGCATAGTGTTTGCTTTCCTGACCGGATTTTTGACCGCGCGACTTTTCCTGAGGTTGTTTCCGGGGTTTCCGCGGTGGTCATTCCTCGCCGTGATGGCTGTTGGCCCCACCATCATGCACGGACTGTCCGGCCCACCGGAGAACAAAGTTGGGGTGTGGTGGCTGGTCGGAAATTATGACCTGTCTTGGCTGCTGGTGACCGCGGGGGCATTAGTTCTCGTTGGACCGAACACTCTTCCCTTTAGCAAGCCATCGAACGGGCGAGTGGTAATGGCTGGGCTCTTGGTCGGCCTAGGGATCTACGAGCACCCGATGATCTTGCTGTTAGTGGCTCCTCTTGGAGTCCTAACAATCCTGCGCTGTCCCATTGCACTTCGCCAGTTGCTGCTGGTGGCCCTCGGTCTGGTCATCGGGGTGGTGCCCCTAGGCGTCAGCTACTTCATCAACGCGGGTGTCACAAAGTGGGATCCATCGCATTTCCCGGTCTTTGATCCGAACTTAGCCCTCGCGGTGTTGGGCTTGAACTCGAAAACGGACTACTTCACCTCGCTTCTGCCATATGCGAGTGGGCTATCCACGACCAGTGAGTTCCTGAACCCTCGTCAGCAATCCCTCGTGATGCTGGTTCTTCTTACTTGGGTGGGCCTAGCTCTCATCCTCGGTGGTTACCGCTGGCTCCGGTATCGCACCCACCCGAGTGCCGGTTTCGCGGTCGCCGCTAGCTGGCTGGTCGCCGCCTTAGCCATGATCGCTTTCTCAACCGTGGTGAACCCCGTGTGGTTCTATGCCGCCGGCTTGGCGATTCTCCTTTGGCTTTCGGTCGGAGCCCTACCGGGCCTGTTCGCGCACCGAATGATTGGCACCGTGCTGGCTGTTGCCATAATCGTGGTCATCGCAATCTCGACCTGGACCCACAACGTTGCGTGGTATTCGGAGTTCACAACGCGCGGGCAAGACAAGCTCGAATATATGCATACTCAAAACGGTCTGGCTGATGCTTTGGTGGCGGGAGGGGTTAGGAATCTCTACGGTTCCTACTACGACGTCATCCCATTGGGGTATGCGTCAGGTGGAGATCTGAGGTTCATCACCAACACCTACAACCGCTTCCCGCTCTCCGAGGTCGAACTCGCATCTGGGGAGCTAGAGGTGGCCGTAAACACCAAGCCAACTGATGGCTGGGGCGATGAGTCGCTACTCGCGGCCAGGGAAAATTGTGTCCCAACAATGAAATTTATTCGCTATCAGGATTTCGAATACGAAGCATTTACCTGTCGGAGCGATTTCTTTACCGAGTTTGTCAAGTGA
>CAMBQX010000079.1 GCA_945870085.1 Bifidobacterium breve
ACCAATCGTAGTTTCCATCTCCTCGGCCGTTACTGAATCCGAGCTATTTATGCCACCGGCGCGGCCAAACTTGCTTACCGTCTGGCCGTCGTGGCGGTCCATGTAGTCAGCCTCATTGCGTGCGTCGTCCTTTACTTTTTTGCGATCTGTACGAGCAGACTCGAGCTCTTTTGTCTCCGCATTAGTGTTACCGCCAGCGGCCACTTGGTATACCTCTTTGCGCGCAGATCGCGCGGTGTCGACTCTTTCTTGTTCCTTTTTCGTTAACCCTCCGGCGGCTTCGCTCTTAACCTGCTTGCGCTCTGTGCGTATTGCATCTAATTGTCTTTGTTCTTCGGTTGTGTATTTCGTAATAAAACCACCACGGGCTTTGGCGGCGTCGTGAATTTTTTGTGCTTCCGCTTTCGTCGCGTCGACCTTGCTTTGGGTCTCGTCGTCGTACTCCCTGGTGTCGCCAAGCGCTCGGGTCGACGAGGGGCCTAGGGAGCCAAAGAAGTTACCCGCCTGAGCGAGTATCGAACCTTTGGGCCGGGCATCTGAACGGGCCTGAGCCGCCTCTCTAACTTCCTTAGTTTCTACTTTGGTGTCAGCAATCTTGGCTTTCTCTTCATCGGTTAATTTCGCCACGGTGCTCAAGGATTGGGTACCACCGACCAATGACGAGATGGCAGCGGCTCCGGCTCGCTTCATGGTTCCACCGATTGAGCCGGTTACCTCCCGATTCTCGTTGCGTTCTTCTCGGGCCTCATGAACCGCTCCGGTGCGCTCCTTGGTCTTTGCGATTTGGGCCTTTTCTTCGTCACTCAATTTGGTGGTGTCACCCAAAGTTGAAGTCCCACCGACGAGGGATGAAACGGCTCCCTGAGCCAATCTTTTGGCACTGCCGTAGGTGCTGCCTTGTTCACGGTCATCTTTTGAGATGACATCGCCAGCCGAATAACGTTCGGGGGCTTCCTCGCCAACCGTATGTTTCATTTTCCACTCGTCAACGCCCTGGTTACCGATGGCCTTGTCGGCTGCACTTAGGCGAAGATTTGCGCTGACTTTACGGAAGGTGCTACCCAGAGCAGCGCGTACCTTGGTCTTCTTTTCATCGGCACTTTGTTCAGGTGCGCCGTCGGCGTGGGAGTCTTTCCAGGAGCCGACCGCTGAATTCATTTCGTCACTACGTTTTATGTCACGCTCCCTGGCCTCCTCCGCTGCAGCTTGGCGTTTAGGGTCATTTCGCAATGCGAGCGCTCCAGCTATGCGGGCGGCATTTGCGGCATGGTTAGTCAGTTCCTGAGCATTGAAACCGGTGGCGGTGGCCAGTTGCTTATGTACTGAACTTGCCACAGATGAGGTGTTGGCCTCGAAGCCCTTTTCACCGACGTCGGCGAATGTTTTGCCAATATTTGATGCGGTGGTGGAGCCGGTGGCAAATTGAGCCCGCTCAATCATCGATTCGCCCGGGCGCGAGACTCCATTTTGCATTGGAGTGCCCACAGCTGGCTTGCTGGCGGCACGTTTGGCTCGAAAAGCCTCCATATGCGCTTTGGCTTCATCCTCGCTCAGTGGAGTGGTGCGCGGTCTTATCGAAGAGCTGGCAGTATCGGATGGGCGAACCACTGAACTGGCCAGATCCCCAGCCGAAACGGCTGGTTTTTGGGCACGCGTAAGGAGGCTGTCATCCTCGGCGTGCATCTGGCTCATCTGACTCCTTTGGCCACAAATATTAGCAGTGAACGGGTAGCCGCCATGGGGGAATATTCGAGACCGAGCACACCTTGCTATCCTTCACGGGCACCATTGCCAAGGTTGCGTATTCCCCCATAGCTCAATTGGCAGAGCATTCGACTGTTAATCGAAGGGTTTCTGGTTCGAGTCCAGATGGGGGAGCCACAAACGAGTTTTTGCTCGATCTGCCACCGCATAGACCTTTTGCAATAAGGATGGATAGACCCGGAAATAGGTCAAAGGATCGCTTCAGCACCCAAGGTGAGGCATTAGCTAAGAGCCACCACCAGCGGTTCGGTTGCTTCGCGCTGATACTGGGGATGCCGGCACAGGGGCGGCCGCCAAGGAGTTCGACAGTGCGATCGGTCAGGAACTGATATCCGCGCGGTGAAGGATGGATGCGATCAACATGCCAGAAGTCGCGCTCGTAAATCGAATCAACGGACCACAGATCAATGACCGTGGCTCCCTCTTCACCGGCCGCCCAACGTAGGGCCGAATTGATGGTGGAGGCGCGCTGGTGAAAAGCCTTACCCACGATGCTGGGGTAGACCGTTGAGCGCCGGGGATCGGGAATTTCAATCAAGAACACTTTGGTGCCTACCCGCCGGAGCCGATTGATCGACTCGCGGATGTCGCGGGCGAAGGTAGGTGGGTCAAAACGCGAGCGCAGCATGTCATTTCCGCCGATTGAAATCAGGGCTAGGTCAGGCCTAATGCATTCTGCCGCTGGTATTTGCACCCGGGCTAGATCCTTTGACCTGGCACCGGGGAAGGAAAGGTTCAAGTGCTTAGGTACGCGCAACGCATGTGCGCTTCTGCCTAACCAGCCAGGGCCGCTGAAGTTGTCGCCGTCGTCGCCGATGCCGAATGCAACGCTATCTCCAAGGCCGACAACCGTCTTAAACATCAAGCTGCCGCGGGTAGTCGCAGTCCGCGGCTAGCTGATTGGTAGTGCCCGACGAGTTCACGGCCGAGGGCGGACCAAGTCCGAGATTGCACACGCTCATGCGCTACGCCGCTGATTTCTTTTCGTAAGTCTGCATCTGAGACGAGTCGATCGACCTGCCGCACCATTTCGGCAGCATCACCGGGCGGATAAAGGAGTCCGTTGACTTCGTGACTGATTAGATCTAATGGGCCACCAATTGCCGGCGCAATCACCGGGGTGCCAGCGGCCATGCCCTCTTGAATAACCTGGCAGAAGGTTTCAAGTTCACCCGGTGCGATGAGTACGTCAAGTGATGCCATCGCGGAGCCAAGTTCATGCCCGGTTA
Source organism: Bifidobacterium breve (assembly GCA_945870085.1). Taxonomy (GTDB): domain Bacteria; phylum Actinomycetota; class Actinomycetes; order S36-B12; family S36-B12. The sequence continues at coordinate 2,994 of CAMBQX010000079.1, forward strand.
GGCGCCCGGTAAATATCGCGTTGGGCAGGAGACTTTCGAGATTGTTGCGATCGGGCCCGCCACCGATGATGACTAGTTTGACCCGCGAGTCGGCTTGGAGGTACTTCATCATGCCGATGCCTTTTTCAGGTGCTAGCCGCCCGCAGTAGCCAACAACTATCTTGTTGTCGACTTGCCATGAACTCCGTAAGGCCTCAGATCGATGTTCTGGGTTGAACACCTCATGGTCAACTCCGCGGCCCCAAAGTAGAGGTTGTTTGATTCCGAGGCCCTGCAAGTAGTTTTGGGCCGATGTGGAAGGGGCCAAGTTTATGGTGGCACTGGAGTGGATGCGGCGCACGATGCCATCAGCGATAAATGACATTGATGAAAGCCCATAGTGACGCGCATACCCAGCCACGTCAGTTTGAAATACCGCGACGGTTGGGATGTCCAGAATTCGGCAGGCCTGCAGAACGCGCGATCCGAGCACGAAGGGTGAAGCCAAATGCACCAGCGTGGGCTGAAATTTCTCCAATGTGGTGATGATGGAAGAAGTAGTTGTCATGGATATGTCGAAGTCGTGGACACCGGGGAGGTTAACCGAACGCACGCGGTGCACCGGGGTACCGTGGAACTCATTTCCCGGATACAGCCCGGGGGCGATGATTTCCGCTGGAATACCCTCTGATTTAAGGTGTTTGACCACATGCGCAACGGAGTTGCTGACACCGTTGACGCGAGGAAAGAACGACTCTGCAGCTATGGCTACCCGCATAGATGAAGTAAGACTTGTCAATCGGTCACTGATCAATCATGTAGTTGTCGTGTCCGCAAATTTCGAGTGAACAGTGTGCTTTCTGAGTGTTAGGCCGGTGTCACCGCGTCGAGTGAAGTAATGATTGGGGCATGGCAATAGCGGCTTTCTTTGATCTGGACAACACGCTCGTACGTGGATCCTCGCTGTACCACCTCGCCTGCGATCTGGTCCGTAAGAAAGTTATCCCGCGAAGGGAGGTCATGCGCTTTGCGCGGCAGGAGATGTCTTTTATCGTGCGCCGCGCAGAGCCAGAAGGAGTTTCGGCTTCTGCGGCGGCCCGAGCCCTTGCCCTAGTGGCAGGGCGCAGCGAAGATGCGATGCTCGCGGTGACCAGCGAATTTGTACGCAAGAAGCTGCCATCGATTCTCGTGCCTGATGTCTTGGATGAGCTTCGCCGTTTTCAGCTTCATGGGATCGCGACATGGCTGGTTACCGCAAGCCCGATAGAGCTTGCCTCGGCGATAGCGGGGGAGCTTGGCATGTCGGGATCCATCGGCACAGTCTCTGAAGTGCGGGACGGCCACTACACCGGCAATTTGGTCGGCGCAATCGCGCACGGGCCCGGCAAAGTTAAATTGGTGATAGATCAGGCCGCGATCCACGGCTTGGAGCTAGACATGTCGTGGGCTTACTCAGACTCAATCAATGATCTACCACTGCTAGCGAGTGTCGGGATGCCGGTGGTGGTGAACCCAAATACCCAGCTTTTGAATATTGCTAAAAAGAATGGGTGGGGTGTCATGGAGACCGCTCGACGCGGTGCGCCGGTTAATAGAATCGCCTGGCATGATCCAAGGGTGGCCTACCCCGCATCAGCTTAGGATCAGCAGTTCAGGCCATCGACAACCGGTGTCTGAACCGCAACTACTACAGCTAACTGGTCGATCACTCCGGTGGGCTACCGGGTGTGTCTTTTGTGCTAGCGCCTGCTGGCACTAAAACGTTGCTACTTCGCTTATTACCCTCAAGGTCTAGATCCGGAAGGATTTTGTCTAGGAATTTGGGCAGTTGCCAGGTGCGCTCGCCGAACAAGGTGAGCATCGCGGGCGCAAGCAGCAGGACAAGTAGCGCGGCGAGTGCCACCGCAACTGATAGGCCAACTCCGAATTGTTTGATGATCGGATCATCAATCAGGATGAAGCTGCCAAATACGGCGATCATGATCAAGGCGGCGGCCGAAATAATTTTCGCGCTGGAAGCTAGCCCAGAACGCACCGCATCCTTGTGCGACATGCCTTTGCCGTGCAGGCCTTGTACGTGGCTAATGAAGAAAACCTCGTAGTCCATTGACAGCCCAAAAAGCGCCGCGAACATCATCAAGGGCACAAAGCTGGCGATCGGTACGGTTCCATACGGAGACGACAGGCCAATTAGGTCGAGGCCCCAACCCCATTGAAATACCGCTGTTACCACACCAAATGCGGCAGCAGCTGAGAGCAGGTTTGTTATTGCCGCTTGCACCGGGATCAGCAAAGACCTGAATGCGATAAGGAGAAGTAAGAAACTAAGTGCGATAACGGTGAGGATCACTAAGGGGAGTTTTTCGGTAATAACAGTCGCTAGATCTACGTTATTAGCCGTATTACCGCCGACATCAGCTTGCATCCCTGGGCTCAGGGCTGGTGGGATGACTTCACTTCGAAGTTGATCCACTAATTGCGCGGTAGCAGGATCGGCCGGCCGCGTGGTGGCGATTACGCTAATTACGACGGCGGTGCCGGCGTCATTGACCATCGGCGGAATAACCCGTTGGACGCCACTTGGTGTTGCTAGCGCGTCTTGGAGTTTAACAATCCTCGGGTCGGTGGCTCGAGAATCACCACCTGCGGTTGTTACCTGAGCCGTCAGGTCATCTTGGAGAGCCAAGGCGTCCTGTTGCTCTTGCTCGGCTGCGGTCTGCTGGGCGGTTAGGTCATCGGCCTGGGCCTGCAGTTGATCCCCTTGCGCCTGAAGGTCGTCGCCCTGGGCCTGCAGTGAATCGGCTTGGGCTTGCAGGTCAGCACCTTGTGCGGCGAGGTCATCGGCCTGGGCCTGCAGTTCGTTGCCCTGCTTGGTTAGTGCATCGGCCTGCTTTTGTAGGTCGGCCTGTTGCGCTTCAAGATCGGCCTTCTCCTTATTTAATTCATCCTCCTGTGCTTCTAAGTCGGCCTCTTGTTTTGCTAGATCATTTGCCTGCGCGGTAAGGGAGGCCTGGGTCTGCTGCAAGGCTGCAAGATTGGCGCTGGCTGTTGCCGGATCGGCGCCACTTTGTGCTTGGGCGGCAGCCTGCTGCTGAGCGGCCTGTTGTTGCGCAGTCAGGGAGTCGGCCTGCTTTTGTAAAGCAGCGGCCTGTTTAGTCAGTGAGTCGGCCTGCTTTTGAAGATCATCAGCCTGCTTCGAGAGGGCCGCGCCCTGGGTTTGGAGATCGGCCTGCTGCTTCTCAAGCGCGGCCTTTTGGACGTTCAAGGCATCAACTTGGGTCTGGAGGTCGGCCTGTTCTTGTTCCAGTGTTGCCGCCTGGGCGTTTAAGTCATCTTCTTGGGACTGCAGATCATCCTGCTGCGCGGTAAGTGAATCGGCCTGGTCGGTGAGTGTTTGCTGGGTTGACTCAAGGTCAGTTTGCATTGAAGTCGCTTGGTCGTAGTCAGCCGTGTATTGAGAACTTGGTTGCGCCGGGGGGTCCATTAGGACTGAAACAACGAGTGCGCCGTTGTAGCCGGGGCCAAAACCGACTGAAATTAGATCGAAGGCTTCGCGTTGGGTCGTGCTAGTTGAACTTACTCCGGTATCGGATTGACCGAGAGTCAAGGTGAACAGCGGAATTATCAACGGCACCATGATTACCAGGGCGACGGCGCATGAAATTGCTGGGTGCCTGACCACCATCGCTGCCCATCGTGCCCAAAAAGTTGCGTCTGGTTCTTTTGGACGCGGCTGCATAAAGGCTGGGAGGGCCAGCCGATCGACCCCGCGGCCAAGAATGGCCAGCATCGCGGGTAAGAGAGTTAGTGATGCGAGTACTGCGGTGAACACTGCTACCGCACATGCGTATCCGAGTGAAGTAACAAACGGAATCTGGGCAACAGCAAGGGCGAGCAGGGCGACTATGACCGTGCCCCCAGCAAACACGATGGCTCCGCCACTGGTGGCTACGGCTTCAGCTATCGAATCCTTAATGGCCATCTGCTGTTGGCGAACTTGTGATCGGTGTTTTGTTACTAGGAACAGGGCGTAGTCAATACCGACACCCAAGCCGATCATGGTGGCAAGAGTGGGCCCGATGGTTGGTATGTCAATTAAGTGACCAATTAGGCCGATGGTCGCAACCCCAATGGCGAGGCCAAATACCGCTGTCAGGATCGGAAGTCCCATGGCGACGAGCGACCCGAAAGTAAAGGCCATAATCAACATTGCGGTCAGCAGGCCAATTACTTCACTGGATTCAGTGGACTGTTTAGAAAGTGCGGCACCAACCGGGCCGCCGACAGCAACTTCCATTCCAATCGCATTGGCGGGTTTTGTGGCGGCATCAAAAACAATCTGTGCGCTTGCCTCATCGAGTTGCCCACTATCGATATCAAGTAGCACCGGGATGAAAGCGTAAGTTCCATCGGCACTGACCAAGCCGGAAGCGGCGTTAGCGAAGGGATCGGTTACCGACGCAACATGGGGCACATCAAGGAGCGCGTTATAGGTGTCGGTTACGGCTTGTTGCTGGGCTCCACCATCGTCGAGGCGGCCGGTTGTTGTGTGAAAGACCACCTGGCTGCTGCCATTTTGCTGGGGCGGAAAGTACTGCTCAAGTACGTCATAGGCGACCTGGCTGTCGGCACCTGGCAGGGTCAAGTTGTTATTGGTGACCGCACCTACTTGACCGACCACGAGGGTGATGCCAACCGCGGCGACTATCCAAAGCCCAACTACTAACCAGCGCAGACGCACGCAGGCGGCTCCGAGACCATGTAACAGTTTGCCGAGCACGAAGCCTCCGATGGGTGCGGTTGAGGTTGACTAGATGAACGCTGGGGACAGATTACTGGAGCCTTTGAAATTGCGCTGTTAATGGGGCAAAGGCCTAAGGTATTGATATGCGATTGACCGACTTTGAAGCCCTGAGTTTTGATTGTTATGGCACCTTGATCGACTGGGAGGCCGGGATCAGCGCAGTACTTGATCCTTGGGCACGGCGAAGTGGCTTGGAGCTGTCATCAGAGCAACTCTTGCTCG
>CAMBQX010000080.1 GCA_945870085.1 Bifidobacterium breve
CTAAAGCGCTGATGGACTTAGGTGAGAAATTCGGTGAGATAACCCCCGAAGGCCTTTTGGTAACCCACGACATGACCCAAGAGGAGATCGCGCAACTAGTCGGGGCATCGCGCGAAACTGTCAACAAAGCGCTGGCCGATTTCACCCACCGTGGCTGGATCCGACTTGAATCACGGCAAGTGATGGTGCTCGATGTCGAGCGTCTTGGCCGCCGCGCTCGTTAATTAATTTCTGCAGATAGTTCACCGGCATCACGAAGGTGCTGCAATTGGGCGCGCACCGATAACTCAGCTGCCGGCCACAATTCCCGTGGGGTGTTGACATACACGATCGCAACCACTTCGGCGGGCGAGCTAGCGCCAGCTGCCACCGCGTCTCGCACATCATCAAGCCGGGCAATGCGGTGCTCGAGATACGCCGTCAGGATCTTTGTTGGGGCATCAAGGATCGGCCCATGCCCCGGCAGAATTCTCTCGATGCCTTGGCTCTCGGCAAGATCACGAAGGTGGGCCAAGCTCACTAGGTACTCACTTAGGCGCCCATCGGGCCAGGCCACCACGGTGGTACCGCGGCCAAGAACCGTATCGCCGGTAAGTAACGAGCCTTCGTCAGGTAGCAGGAAGCACACACTGTCTGAGCTGTGGCCGGGGGTTGCAATTACTTGTACTGCGAGATCGCCAGCGGTGACAACATCACCGGCCTCTAGGCCTTCGCCGCCGTGGCGATGCAGTGGATCCACCGCGCGCACTGGCGCACCGGTTAATTCACCAAGGCGCCTGGCCCCTGCCGAATGATCGATGTGACCGTGGGTTAAGAGAATTGAAGTGATGCGCGCATCGCGTGCGGCCAGCTTTGCAACAACTTCAAGCAGGTGGTATTCGTCAGCTGGGCCGGGGTCGATAATGATCGCCTCGGTCGCACCCGGCGCATGTAGTAGCCAAGTATTTGTGCCGTCCAGAGTCCAGGGCGAGGCATTCGGCGCCAACTCGCAGGTGGCGGAAATTGTCTTTACCCCACTGGCCCACTCATCGGTTGAGCCGATGAAGGGCAGTATTCGACCGGTCACCGATGCATCCCCGTAAGTTCGGATAATTTCGGCGCTGGCTGGTTGTCCATCAGGATTTCACCGGTGTCGGCATCAACGATGGCCCAAACCTCGGTGCCATCGGCGGCAACGCTTGGTCTCGGTAACTTCGGTCTGATTTCGCGGTTGCGCGCCGCCTCAAACAGGTCATGCCAACTATCGTGCTCAGCCAGCCACTGCAGGACCATCAGCGTTGGAAGCAGCAGCGGCAGACGCCCGGCCGCGCTTTCGGTTAACGCAGCCGCAGGGGATAGCCAGGTGACTAAGTCGGTCTCGGTGCTCAAGGAAGTCGCTGTCTGTGCTTCGGGCATCCTTGCTAGAAAGAACCGGGCGCTATAGCGGCTCGGCACAAACTCGGGAGTCACCCAATGATCAGCGAGCACGAGGTCACCGGGTTCGTTCGACAGCATGACCCCGGTCTCTTCCAAGACTTCACGTACTGCGCAGTTGATATAGCCGGTATTGAGATCGTCGCCGGTGAAGTCAGCATCATCAACCCGACCACCCGGGAAGACATACATGCTCGGTGCAAACCGCATGGTCTTTGATCGACGCATTAAGAAGGTTTCTAGCCCACCTTCAAATTCACGAAGTAAAATGACGGTGGCCGCTGGCAGAGCTTCTGCTATCTCCATAACTCAGTTAGAAATCTCAACGACCAGTTCAACCTCGACCGGTGAATCCAGCGGCAGCACGGCGACGCCTACCGAGGATCGCGCATGAACACCTGCATCACCAAAAGCTTCAACCAGTAACTTACTCGCACCGTTCATGACGAAAGGTTGACCGGTGAAATCCGGGGCACTGGCGACGAAACCGACAACTTTGACAACGCGAACAACTCGGTCGAGATCATCGATCACAGATTTCACGGCAGAGATCGCATTTAGTGCGCATTGCCGCGCCAACTCTGCCGCATCCTCTTGGCTAACTTCGGCACCGACTTTGCCGGTTTTTGGAAGTTTACCGTCAACGAACGGCAGCTGACCCGAGGTGAAAACGTAATTACCGGAGACCACGGCTGGCACATATGCGGCTACCGGCGCCGGGGCCTCGGGCACTGCCAAGCCAAGGGCCGCTAAACGTTGCTCAACACTTGATCGTGCGCCCATCACGGACTCCTTTGAGATTAGGCGAGCGGACGTTTTAGGTAGGCGACCATATTCTCCGGATTAGGCCCGGGCACCACCTGCACGAGCTCCCAGCCATCTTGACCCCAAGTATCGAGTATCTGTTTTGTCACGTGAACTAGCAACGGTACGGTCACGTACTCCCATTTGGTCATACCGAAGAGTAGTACCCGTCCTAGAAGTGGGCGAGGCCGCTGGCTGCACTTAGACTGGTGAAGTGAAGGACATCATGTGGCCAGGCGTGGCCTTACACGTGGTTTCCGGCAAAGGTGGCACCGGCAAAACAACTGTTGCCGCGGCTTTAGCGCTAGCCCTTGCCCATCAAGGTAAGCGCACCTTGCTGATGGAAGTCGAAGACCGCCAAGGCATCGCGCAACTATTCGACACCCCTCCATTGCCCTACGAGGAACGTAAAATCGCGGTAGCACCCGGTGGCGGTGAGGTTTGGGCACTAGCAATAAATGCCCAGGAAGCACTACTTGACTACCTTGACATCTTTTATAACTTGCGTCGAGCCGGGTCAGTGTTGCGTCGAATGGGCGCAATTGATTTCGCGACCACCATCGCCCCCGGCTTGCGTGACGTGCTCTTAACCGGCAAAGCGTGTGAAGTCGTGCGAAGGATCGACAAGCGGGCGCCCAACGCCTACAGCGCCATCGTGCTCGATGCGCCACCAACCGGCCGCATCGCTCGATTTCTAAACGTGAACTCCGAGGTTTCGGGCTTAGCAAAAGTCGGGCCTATCCGAAATCACGCCGATTTAGTGATGAGCGTTATCTCTTCGCCGCGCACCGCGGTTCACCTTGTCACGTTGCTGGAAGAGATGCCGGTTCAAGAGACCGCTGATGGAGTTGCCGAACTACGCGCTGCGCATTTGCCAGTGGGCGGCATCTTCGTCAACATGACTCGGCAACCGATGCTTACGGGCGAGCAACTTCAGGAGGCACGAAGTGGCACCTTGCCCGCCAAAAGTATAGAGCAGTGCCTAAATGAAGCCGGGCTCGGCGATAGTGGCGGTGCCATTGTTTCGACCCTATTGCGTGAGGCCAATGATCATGCCCTGCGCGTCGACCTCGAGGCCCGCGAGAGCGAGCGCATAGTTGAGCTCGGGCTCCCGACTTTCTTTTTGCCGCTTATTTCCGATGGCATTGACTTAGGCGGGCTTTATGAACTTGCTGACTTGCTCCGCGAAGGTGGTGTTCGTTGAAACTCAACGCGCCAGTACTTGAAATTGATGCACTACTTGGCGATTTGTCGATCACCATCATCGTTTGCACCGGGGCCGGCGGAGTCGGCAAGACCACCACGGCAGCAGCACTTGCGCTCCGGGCAGCTGAGCAGGGCCGCGATGTTTGTGTGTTAACTATCGATCCGGCCAAGCGCCTCGCGCAAGCAATGGGCTTAAGTGTTCTCGACAACACCCCCCGCCGGGTTGAAGGTGTTTGCGGAGCAGACGGCAAAGGTTCACTGCACGCGATGATGCTTGACATGAAACGCACATTTGATGAGGTCGTTGAGGGGCACGCTGATCCCGAACGTGCGCAGGCGATTCTTGATAACCCCTTCTACCAAGCACTGTCGTCATCATTTGCCGGTACGCAGGAGTACATGGCAATGGAAAAACTCGGACAACTGCGCGCTAAGGCCGATGAAGACGGTAACTGGGATCTCATCATTGTTGACACCCCCCCATCGCGCAGTGCCCTTGACTTCCTGGATGCCCCTGAACGCCTCGGTTCATTTCTTGACGGCCGCTTTATCCGGATTCTCACCGCACCCGCGCGCGGAGCTGGCCGCGGCATCGGCAAGATCGCTGCATTCAGCTTCGGACTATTCACGAGCGTTCTGAATAAGATTCTTGGTTCACAGGTACTCGCCGATGTCGGAAGTTTCGTCGCTGCGATCGACACTACTTTCGGTGGCTTTCGTGAACGCGCCGATGCTACTTACACCCTGCTACAGGCAGCCGGCACCTCATTCGTGGTAATCGCGGCGCCCGAACGCGATGCCCTCAGGGAGGCCGCATTTTTCGTCGAGCGTTTGAAAACTGATTCCATGCCACTAGCCGGGCTGGTACTTAATCGTGTTCAAGAAGGAAGTGAACTGAATTTATCCGCCGAGCAAGCAACCGCATCGGCAGAGAGGCTCGAGAAGCTAGGTGCCCATGAGCGCCTAACAGCGGCTTTACTTCGCCTGCACGCCGACCGACAGCGGGTATATGCCCGACAACTGCACTTAGCGGAGCGGTTCACCGCTGCTCACCCGGGAGTTGCTGCCACCATCGTGCCAGCGCTACCTGAAGACGTCCATGACATTGCGGGGCTGCGCGAAATCGGAGACCTGCTAGCTAGGAAGCGCGAGACGTAGTCTCATTCAAAATAACCTGGCGCTCAAATTCACCGTGTGCTGCCTCGAGCAGCAGGCGCCAAGAAGTCACATTCGGACGACGGCGCAGCAGGGCGCGGCGCTCACGCTCGGTCATGCCACCCCAAACGCCGAACTCAACGCCATTATCGAGGGCGTCAGCGAGGCACTCGGTTCGCACCGGGCAGCCCAGGCAGATGTTCTTGGCTCGCTTCTGAGCGGCTCCTTGGACGAAGAGGGTGTCGGGGTCGGTGCCCCGGCAAGCCGCTTCAGCGGCCCAGTCGCGCTTGAACGTCATACTCGCTCCACCCAATCGATTTCAGCGATTCACTGCTACCTGGCTACCCGTTTGCCTACGGCGGGTGACGTGAACTATCCCCCTCTGCCATAGCCGGAGTCAATAGTTTTGCCAGACCAGTTTTCGCCGGACCCTCCCCCGAGGGTGTGGCTGGCACCCGCAGGGGAACCTGACGACTTACGCTGGACGTCTGATGAGTATGCAGCAGCCCCCGAGTAACTCCGACCGAAGCCAGCCGGCCCCTGACCGCCGGCCGGGGTTTTTGGGCGCCCTGGTGCGGGTTGGGGCCATCTTGGCGGTCGCGGTGGTCGCTGGGCTGCTGCTGGGCCTGATGGCACTGCCCTTTGTTGGGGGCGCCGGAGTCGCGGCCCGCAATGTGGTCCAAAGCTTCGAAAGCCTGCCCGACTCAATCGTCACCCCGCCACTACCCCAGCGCACCCGAATTTTGGCCGCCGACGGCACCGAACTGGCCGTGATCTACTACCAAAACCGAGTCGAAGTGCCATTGCTCAGTGTTGCTCCCCTCATGCGGCAGGCCGTCGTTTCGGTCGAGGACTCCCGGTACCTAAGCCATCACGGCGTAGACCTACGAGGTGCACTACGCGCTTTAGCAAGTAACACCTCGGCCGGAGGGGTACAAGAAGGTGCCTCGACCTTGACGATGCAGTACGTAAAGAACGTGCTAGTTAACGAAGCAACAACCCCCGAGGAACTCTCCGACGCACGAGGTCAAAGTACACAGCGCAAACTACGCGAAGTACGTTACGCGCTGGCACTTGAGCGTGAGTACACCAAAGCCCAGATTCTGGAGCGATATCTAAATATCGTTTACTTCGGTGGCGGAGCTTACGGAGTAGAAGCAGCAGCCCGGAGGTACTTCTCCAAATCTGCCGCCGACTTAACACTGGTCGAAGCCGCGACTTTGGCCGGCATCGTGCAACAGCCAGTGGCATTTGACCCACTGCGTAATCCCGAGCTTTCCCGAAAGCGCCGCAATGTCGTACTCAAGCGAATGGCCGACCAAGGTTATGTTTCACAAGTAGATGCACAGCAGGCCAGCTTGATACCTATGGCTGCAACTCTTCGCCCAAACAGTGTTGCAAACGGCTGCACCACTTCATACGCACCTTTCTTCTGTGACTACGTGTTGCAGACAATTCGCACCGACCCCACTTTCGGTGATACTTCAGAAGTTCGTGAAGCATTTTTGCGCCGCGGTGGCTACACGATTCGTACTACCTTGGATTCTAAAGCCCAAGCTGGTGCGTTCACGGCGGTTACCGAGACGATCCCGATCACCGACGAAAGTAAGCGCGCCGCTGCCATCAGCATGGTGCAACCGGGTACCGGAAACATCTTGGCGATGGCCCAAAACCGGTTGTGGGGTACCTCGGGAGTCGGCCGCACTACCTACAACTACAACGTCGATCGCTCATACAACGGCACCATAGGTATGCAAGCTGGGTCAACGTTCAAGATCTTCACCTTGGCGGCTGCTCTCGAATCCGGGATCTCACCACTTGAACCGATTAGCTCACCATCACCGAATACTTTCGAAGGTTTCGTTAACTGCGAGACCGACGCCTCATTTGGGCCCGTGACTGTGCGCAACTCAACCGGGGCTGGAATATTTGGCATGGCGCAAGGCACCGCATACTCCGTCAACACTTATTTCATGGCACTTGAAGAGCGCACCGGGCTTTGCCGCCCGGCAGAAATCGCTGAATCAATGGGCGTATTCCGTGGCAGTGGTGAGCCGCTGCTACGGGTACCGTCTTTCACCCTAGGCACCATGGAGGTAACTCCGCTGGCGATGGCAAATGCCTATGCGACTTTTGCCGCCCATGGCATGTATTGCCAGCCTCGAGTGATTTTGGAGATCAGCGATCGAAATAACAAGTCGATACCGGTACCGCCTGAAAAATGCGAGCAGGTTCTCGAACCGAATATTGCCGACACTGTTACTGCGCTGCTCACCAGTGTTATCGACGGCCCTATCCAAGGGCGCACCGGCGGTGCGATGTCACTACCAGATCGCCCCGCGGCCGGCAAGACGGGTACCACGAATGAATCAGCTGCAGTTTGGTTCTGTGGGTTCACTCCCGATATCGCTGCGGCGGTTTGGGTCGGCGATCCGCGCGGCGGCTTTGGGTATCCGATGAAGGATGTAACGGTCAACGGCAAGTACTACAGCCAAGTATTTGGCGGCACCCTGCCCGGGCCGATCTGGCAGCAGGCAATGGAATCGGCACTGGCCGGCACCCTACCCACAGATTTCATACTCACCGCTGATTACGGTTTGCGCCCGGCTCGCGGCCTGAAATCGCTACCCGGATTATTTGAGGTTGAAACCGGCGGTGATGTTTTCACCTTCGATAATTCCAATGCGGACGGCCTTGACCCCAATGCACCGGACCCAATCGCCGTGGATCCAGCCGCACCCATCGAGCCGGCCACAGAAGTTGCTCCGGTACCGGTTGCCCCCGTCGTACCGACACCCACACCGGTTGCCTCCGTCGTGCCGACACCCACACCGACGGGTTAGTGACTACATACCTAACAATTACATACCTAATGCGCCGCGCACCAGCGCAGCAACCTGACCACCATCGGCACGGCCCTTAACCTGCGGCTGCACGAGCTTCATAACCGCACCCATCGCTGCTTGGCCAGTGGCCCCATCGGCCGCAACTTGTGCGACGGCTGCATCAACCACCGCCTTGACTTCGGCTTCACTCATCAACTCCGGCAGATACTTTGCAATAACACTGAGCTCTGCTCGTTCGCGATCGGCAAGTTCGGGGCGCTTTGCGGTGTCATAAGCCTCGGCTGACTCCCGCCGCTTCTTAGCCTCGCGCCCTAATACCGTCAAGACATCATCATCGGTTAACTCACGTGCCTGCTTCCCAGAGACTTCCTCACTCGTTATCGCGGTGAGAACCATGCGCAGGGTCGCCACGGTGAGCTCATCCCGGGCTTTCATTGCGGTCCTTAGATCACTTTGTAA
>CAMBQX010000081.1 GCA_945870085.1 Bifidobacterium breve
CAGTGCGATACGCAAGCATTAGCAAAGTTGGCCACCTTATTGTTTACGGAGTTGCGGATTCACCCAGATGTCGAACTTGGTATTCGCCTGATTGACGCCACTGAGATGTCCGAGTTACATCTGCAGTGGATGGATGAGCCGGGGCCAACCGATGTGTTGTCATTTCCGATGGATGAACTTCGAAGCGCACCTATTGGAGTGGCACCTGAAGTAGGCCTACTCGGTGACATCGTGCTCTGCCCACAGGTTGCGCAGGAGCAGGCTGCCGAATTTTCGCGCAACCTTGATGGGGAGTTGCAGTTCTTGACAATTCATGGGGTTCTTCATTTGATCGGATACGACCACATGACCGACGACGATCACGCTGAGATGTTTGCTCTACAAGATGAGCTGCTCTCAACCTGGCAGCTGCAGAGTGCAGGGTTTAAATGACCGCGGTTGATATTTGGTGCATCGTCCTGTCGGTAGGGCTTATCGGTTTGGCCGGCCTGTTGATCAGCGCCGAGACAGCCATCAATCGGGTATCCCGCGGCCGGATAGATGATATTCGGCGCGAATCAGGTAAACGTGCCGAGAAGTTGCTAGTAGTACTGGCTGATCGGGCTAGGTACGTAAATGTTCTGCTTTTCCTGTCGACCTCGGCGACCGTAACGGCAACAGCGTTGATCACATTTGCTTCGTATGACGTACTTTCAGTGCATGGCACCTGGCCGGTTGGAGGTGCTCTGGCTTTTGCGGTAGTCATCATGGTCGTGATCGCATATGTCGCCCTTGGGGTTGCCCCGCGCACCTTGGGCCGCCAGCATGCTGAGCGAATTGCACTCAGTGCGGCTGGCCCAGCACGTTTTCTGGCGGTCGTCCTCGGCCCACTGGCTACCCTCCTAATTCATATTGGTAATGCACTCACACCAGGCAGAGGGTTTCGCGAGGGGCCGTTCGCATCACAGGCCGAGTTACTTGAGTTAGTTGATCAGGCCAAGGCAGACTCCTTGATTGAAGACGATGAACGCCAGATGATCCATTCAGTTTTCGAGTTGGGTGATACTTTCGTCAAGGAAGTCATGGTGCCGCGCACCGAGGTGGTGTTTATCGAACGCGATAAATCACTTCGCCAAGCTATGTCACTCGGGTTGCGCTCCGGGTTTTCGCGGATCCCGGTTATCGGTGAAAATGCCGATGACGTGGTGGGGATTGTGTATCTCAAGGACATGATGCGACGAACTTTCGATCACCGTGACGCTGAACATGACGAACTCGTTGAGAGTCTGATGCGTCCACCGTATTTTGTGCCTGATAGCAAGCCGGTGGATTCTTTACTTCGTGATATGCAATCTGCGCGGGTGCATATGGCTATCGCTGTAGATGAATACGGCGGTACGGCCGGTCTGGTAACTATCGAGGATGCCCTTGAAGAGATCGTCGGCGAAATCGCTGACGAATACGACACTGCTGCCCCAGAAGTGGCCGAATTACCTGATGGAGCATTCAGAGTCAGTGCCCGCCTGCACGTCGAGGATTTCGCTGATCTCGTCGGCGTTGAAATTGACGGCGAAGAAGAAGGTGTTGATACCGTTTTAGGTCTGATGGCGAAGCGTCTTGGCCGGGTCCCGATACCCGGTGCTGTTGTTGAAGAGTTTGGCTGGCGCTTAACGGCCGAGCAGGGTGGTGGGCGCCGCCATCGCATCGGCACCGTATTGCTGGAGCCAACAAAAATCTCAGTAGTGCCTACTGAGGAAAGCAGTGCCCGTGAGTGATGAGCTAGGTGCCGAAGATGCGAAGTTGATTACTTTGGCGATGGGCGCACGAGGTCGCATCGCGGCTACTGAGGGCGCGGCCGTCCGAGATGAAATGGGTCGAACTTATTCAGGTGCGAGTATCAGTGTGGGGGAGTTTCGTCTCTCTGCTATTGAACTCGCGATAGCCCAGTTGGTTGCGGCAGGTGCCCGGGGGCTGGAGTTAGCTGTGATTTTGGGGGCGGAGCAAGCTGATTTAAGTTTAATTCGTAATTTTTCCGGAGATGGCACCCCGGTACTTCAGTGCTCAGCATCCGGTGAAGTTCTAGAACGGCTAGTGACTTGATGCACCGGAGTGGATTTGTTTCAATAGTTGGCCGCCCAAATGCCGGAAAATCCACCCTCACTAACGCACTTGTCGGCCAAAAGGTCGCCATCACTTCAGATCGCCCGCAAACCACCAGACGTGCCATTCGCGGCATTCTTACACGTGAGGATGCGCAAATAATTCTCGTCGATACGCCTGGATTACATCGACCCAGAACGCTACTTGGCGAAAGACTAAATGAAGAAGTGCGCGAAACTTGGTCAAGTGTTGACGTAATTGGCTTATGTTTGCCGGCGAACGAGGAAATTGGGCCAGGCGATAAGTTCATTGCTAAGCAACTTATCGCGCTGGGGCGCACTCCGATCGTCGTAATTGTTACCAAAGCAGATACCCTCTCGCGGGCGTTATTGGCTGAGCACCTGCATCAGGTAGGTGAACTAGCCGGCGAATTGGACGGCACCTGGGCATCGATTGTCCCGGTCTCGGCCTTCAGCGGTGAAAACCTCACGGTTCTTGCTGACGAGTTTGCGGGCCTATTGCCGGAAGGCCCGATGCTCTATCCAGATGGCGAAGTAACCGATGAGCCATTGGAGATTGCGGTCGCTGAGCTTATTCGTGAGGCCGCCCTCGAGGGTGTTTCCGACGAATTACCGCATTCGATTGCGGTCGTAATTGACGAAATGGGGCTTCGTGAAGGTCGCCCCGATGATCGTCCGCTGACAGATATTCGAGCCCTGCTTTATGTCGAGCGTGACAGCCAGAAGGCGATTGTCATCGGTAAAGGCGGGTCGCGCCTGAAATATGTTGGAACCACCGCCCGCGGCGGAATCGAGAAACTTCTTGGCACCAAGGTCTACTTGGAGATCCACGTCAAGGTTGCCAAGGATTGGCAGCGCGACCCAAAGCAATTGCGGCGGTTAGGTTTCTAACTGCCGGGTGCGGCGTACTTGGTCCGCCTCGAAATTAGGAGACAATGGGCTGTGCCGCTCTACCGTGATGAAGCCATCGTGCTGCGAACCCAAAAATTGGGTGAGGCCGATCGCATCGTCACCCTTTTGAGTCGGGGCCATGGTCGGATTCGATGTGTGGCCCGCGGGGTCCGCAAAACAACAAGTCGAATCGGTGCACGCCTAGAGCCATTTAGCCACGTAGATGTTCAACTATATGAAGGTAGATCACTCGACACAGTTTCACAGGTTGAATCACTTGCCGCCTATGGAGCGGTGCTCTCTTCTGATTACAGCCGTTGGACTTCGGGCACCGCGATGCTCGAGACCGCTGAGCGCCTAACCGTTGAAGAGCGCGAGCCGGCGGTGCAGCAGTATGCGCTCCTAGTCTCAGGACTGAGGTCTTTGACCGCGGGTGAACACGACGGCGGTTTGATCCTCGATTCCTACCTGCTGAGGTCACTTGCCGTGGCCGGCTGGTCACCATCCTTTGAGCTCTGCGCCAGATGTAGTGCACCCGGCCCGCACCGGGCATTTTCAGTGCAATCCGGTGGCATGGTTTGCGCCGATTGCCGCCCGCCTGGCTCTGCGTCGCCCGCCTCGGCAACCGTCGAGCTTCTTGGCGCGTTACTAAGTGGTGATTGGTTGGTGGCTGACTCAAGTGAGCAGCGACATCGGCGCGAGGCTAGCGGGTTAATCGCTGCCTTCTTGCAATGGCACCTTGAGCGCGGTCTTCGCTCCCTTCCGCTGGTTGATCGGACGATTTCCGCCGATCATGTTTGGATGGGGGCATGACCCGGCAGCCCACTCCGAAGCAGCCGACCCCGCATCCCAGCGGGGCTAGTGCGCCGAAAATCCCCTCGGACTTAATTCCGCGCCATGTGGCAATAGTGATGGACGGCAACGGCCGCTGGGCTAAGGAGCGAGACTTGCCCCGCACCGCAGGGCATGAGGCCGGTGAGGCAAGTTTATTTGACTGTGTTGAAGGTGCCCTTGAACTAGGTGTCAGGTGGCTTTCTGCATACGCCTTTTCGACCGAGAACTGGAAACGATCCCCGGATGAAGTTAAGTTCTTGATGGGGTTCAACCGCGATGTGATTCGGCGCCGCCGCGATGAGATGCATGACCTAGGTGTGCGGGTGCGTTGGTCTGGGCGACGTCCCAAACTTTGGCGAAGTGTAATTAATGAACTTGAGACTGCGGAGCAGTTAACCGCGAAGAACACCAAGCTCACTTTGACGATGTGTGTCAATTACGGAGGGCGAGCCGAGATAGCAGATGCGGCAGCCGCAATTGCCAAAGACGTACAGGCGGGTCGACTGGACCCGGCGAAAATCAATGAGCGGATGTTCCACCGGTACTTAGATGAGCCCGACATGCCTGATGTTGATTTATTTGTGCGGTCATCGGGGGAGCAGCGCACGAGTAACTTCCTGCTGTGGCAGTCGGCTTACGCTGAGATGGTATTTCTGGACACTTTATGGCCGGATTTTGATCGCCGGCACTTCTGGCAAGCATGTGAGATATATGCCTCGCGTGATCGGCGATACGGTGGCGCTGTGCCAAATGTTGATCGCGTTGTTGACCTCGATTGAAAGCTACCGAACCGCCCATACAGAACAGGTCAGGCGGTAGCTTGCGTGCAGCTTTGGCACAGCCCGAAAATTTCTAGGGTATGGCTCACCTCGGTATAGCCATGTTCAGCGGCCATGGTGTCGGCCCATTTTTCTACCGCTGGTCCGGCTATCTCGACGGTGGCACCACACTGGCGGCAGACGAGATGGTGATGATGGGCAGCCCCACATTTGCGATACCTAGTTTCACCGTCGTCAGCAACCAAGCAATCAACCTCGC
The DNA here is from genome assembly GCA_945870085.1 of Bifidobacterium breve. Lineage (GTDB taxonomy): Bacteria > Actinomycetota > Actinomycetes > S36-B12 > S36-B12. The sequence goes on from CAMBQX010000081.1 coordinate 4,863, forward strand.
CGGATTCAGCGAGAGTCTGCAGCGACCGATAAACCGTTGTCAGGCCAATAGGTTCACCGCGATGACGAAGAATGTCATGTAGTTCTTGTGCGGATTTAAACTCATCAAGGCTGTCAAGGAGCTCACTCACGGCTGTGCGTTGGCGAGTTTGTCGCTGGACTGTTGGTTTCGAGCTTGGTGTCATACAAGTACCCTTCGACGCTTTCGAATTGGTACGGCCAGCAGCGCGAGGAAGGCAAATGTGCCGAGCGCAACGAGGACGATGGTTGGGCCGGGTGGTACTTCAACATAAAAGGAGGTGGTTAGCCCGGCAACCGAGGCAAAGACACCCAACGCAACTGCCAAGGTGGCGGTTGAGATAAACGATCTGGTGATTTGCTGAGCGGCGGCCACCGGAACGATCATGATGGCACTCACCAGCAGCAGACCGACAACGCGCATTCCGACCACGACAACCACGGCGGCCAATACGGCCATCAAGGTACTCATGGCGCGCACCTTGATGCCCTGAACTTGCGCAATTTCGGTATCGAGGCTCACGGCGAATAGTTCGCGCCCAAAGATGGCCAACACGATCAGCACAGCAACACAAAGTGCCACAAGGGCAACTAGATCTGCGCCTGCGACTGTAGTTAGTGAACCAAATAGATAGGCGTTAAGTGAGGATGCGGCCTTACCCGGTGCTAGTGAGGCGAAGAGCACCCCTCCGGCGATGCCACCATAGAACAGCAGGGCCAAAGCGACATCGCCCGCCGTGCGACTTCGGTATCTGATGAACTCAATGAGGAACGCGCCGATTACCGCGGTAAGCATGGCGGTGGGTACCGGAGCGGTACCCAGCAGGAAAGCTAAACCGACACCGGTTAGTGCCACGTGGCCCATGCCGTCGCCAAGTAGTGAAAGCCGTCGTTGCACCAAGAAAACACCTATTAGTGGGGCGATAAGTCCAACCAGCACTGCGGCGATAAGTGCACGCTGCATGAAGTCGTAGGCGAAGAGGTTCATCTGGGCGACAGACCGGTGGGTGCGGCGCTTTGGTCGCGCGGGTGATCGTCGTGATGGTGAACGGCATCAGCAAAAGAGGCCGGTACCGGTGGTGGCCCGTCATATCTAATAGTGCCGGTACGGTCTTCGCCCAGCACAATTGCACGCGTTACTAGATGTTCGATGTCGGTCAGTTCATGTGTTACCACAAGCACGGTGACGCCATGCTTATGAAGTTCACCTAGCAGGTGCACCAGGTGTGTCAGGTTTTCCGCATCAATACCGGCCGTAGGTTCGTCCAGCACTAGTAAGTCAGCGCTGGTGGCAAGTGCCCTGGCAATTAGTACCCGGCGTTGTTGGCCCCCTGACAGGGTGTCGAGGCGGTCATGGCGCCGCGGCCAGAGGCCGACTTCGGTTAGTGCTAGTTGGGCCGTTGCTTTGGCATCTCTTCCCACTCGTCTAAAGCGGGAGCGCGGAGTGATGCGCCCAGAGATGACTGTCTCCCACACTGAAACCGGAATACTGTTGGTGCCGGGGAGGCGCTGAGGGACAAGAGCAATGCGTGACCATTCACTAAAGCGGCCCAGCGGCTCGTCAAAGAGCCGCACCCGCCCATGTTCTAGTGGCTGCAAACCTAGGATGGCGCGGACAAGTGTGGATTTACCGCTGCCATTTGGGCCAAGGAGTGCGACGAATTCGCCGGCTTCAATTCGAAGGTCGATGTTTTCCAAAACATGGTCACCGTCGAATTCGACGCAGGCGCGCTCAACGTCAATAACACTCATTCACACCTTTGCCCGGCTATTAGTGCTGCAAGATTGCTGCGCATGACATCAGGGTAGGACTCAATTGACCCAGGCGCCAGCCCTTCTAGCGGATCCAAGACGGTCGCGGTCGTACCAGTTTCACTCGCCAAGGTTTCAGCCACCTTCGGGCTGACAAGTGTTTCGTAATAAATGGTGGTGATGCCTTCTGTGGTCACGAGGTCGGCCACCTCAGCCAAGCGTGCCGGGCTGGGTTCGGCCTCTGGAGATAGACCCGAGATACCAACCTGGGTGAGACCGAAAGCTTTTGCGAGATAGGCGAAAGCGTCATGGCTGGCAACCAAAGTCCGAGATGCGCAGTTTGCGAGCCCGCTGGTGAACTCACCGCGCAGATCGGCCATTTCTGCCGCCAGTGTTTTGGTGTTCGCCGTAAAAGTGGGTGCCGCAGAAGTATTTATCCGGCCCAAGTGGTCACTAATCGAGTTTGCGATTTTGGTGATGTTTGCCGGATCAAGCCAAATGTGCGGGTCTAGTTCGCCAGCTAGCTCAGCTGCATCCGGGTTCATGGTGAGGCGATCAATGCCCGCACTGACGTCAATGGCATGGTCTGCGGCCTGCTGCGCCACTGCTTCATCAACACTCGGTTGGAAACCTTTTAGGTAGAGCACCAAATCAGCATCGGCAATTTCGGTAATCTGGGCGGGGCTAAGTTCAAGGTCGTGGGGTTCGACGCCCGGAGAAGTCAAGTTGGTGACACTCACGTAGGTGCTTCCCACTGCTTCAGCCGCATACTGCAGTGGGTAGAAGGCGGCCACGATTTTGATCTGGTCTGTTGCGGTTGGCTCATTAGAGCTATCGCTGGTGCCGCAGGCCGATAGGGCTAGTGCTAGAGGTAGGGCTAGGGCTGCGAACACTGCGATTGCGAGCAACTGGCTTTTGTGGCGCTGGGATTTGATTGGCTCTCTCATCCCCCCAACCTAGTGCTAATGAAAACGATTGTCAATATCTATAAGCCGGTTAAATCCGCCCTAAGAACTTGTAAATCGCGATCCCTACGATGGCAATTACGACAAGCAGGCGCAGCAGCCGCGACGCGAAACCGAGCACGGGCCAGGAGAGCACGAGTAGCCAACCGAGGAAGAACGCGACCAAGAGCAGCAAGATGCCGCCTAGCCAGGCGAGATCACCGGTTTGGATGAGCCCCAGAAACAGGGCAAGCGCGGTGAGTATTACTAACAGCCAGC
>CAMBQX010000082.1 GCA_945870085.1 Bifidobacterium breve
AAAGCGCCATGACTTGATTCAAAGAGCTGAGTTACTAGCGGAAATTATTGACGGCGTAACCGTTGCCAGGCTTTCGCGCCTGGGAGATCGACTCGTGCTGCTTCATTTTCCCCGAGATGGTTCATTCCAAATCCATGCGATGCAGCACAAACCTTCGATATTCAACACCCATGCAAAACCCGAGAACAGTACCCCCGACATTGACTCCACGCTCGGAATCATTCAGGACACGGCCGAAGCTTGCGGAATATCAGTACTCCTAGCCGAAGTGAACGACCGATACTTGATTCTGCTGCCTCGGAGCGAGGTATTCACCCGCGAACTGCTGCTGCGGACAAGTGAATTTGATCATGGAACCAGTTCGGCTTTTTCTGATCTTACCGAGACGCGACTAGCTCTCCGACAGGCCGAGATGTCCCTGCACACCAGCGTCCGCAATGGTGCACTCACGCCCTTCGACCAAGTTGGTTTCATAAACTTCATCCTGGCACAAGTTCCCGCGGAAACTTTCGATGAAAAAGTTGATGAGGTTATGTCAGGGCTGCTTTCTAGTGAGCCCATGGAGGAGACAGTTGTTGCTTTCCTGCGCAACGGCATGGATATCCAGGCCACGGCTCGGTCAATGCACCTACACCCGAATTCGATCCGGTATCGACTATCGCGAGTAGAGAACTACCTCGGGCGATCGATGTCAGATCCCGAGACCGTTACTTTGTTGTTCTTAGCATTACATGACCGGCTAGACCGTGCACCTGCAATCAAGCCTGGAGTTGAAATAGATGGCTAAGAATGAAAAGGTGCTGCGATTTCGCTTGTCAATTGATGTGGGAGGAACTTTCACCGACGTCTGCGCGATCGATGAAGTGACATCGGCGTTGCGCACAGCAAAAGTTCCATCATCTCCATCCGACCCGCTGACGTCGGTGTTAAATGCCATTTCAGTATTAGATATTGATATTGCCAAGGTGCACCTTGTTATCCACAGCACCACCATCACGACTAATGCACTAGTCACCAGAGACTTCCCTCCGGCCGCAATGATCACAACAAGTGGATTTCGTGATGTGATTGAGATGCGTGATGGCACCCAAGAAGATGTCTGGGATTCATTCCGGGAGGTTGGTAAGCCTTACATCCCTAGACGGGATAGGTACGAGATATCTGAGCGGATCGACTATTCGGGTCGCGTTCTCACGCCGATCAATAGGGATCAGGCTCATGACCTAGCCCAACTGCTTACGAAGCGTGGAATCAAGACTGTTGCCATTTGTTTCCTAAACTCCTATGCCAACGCATCCCATGAACGAGCCATGCGCGAATCGCTATTGGCTGTTGCTCCCGAGATGGATATAAGTATATCTAGTGAGATTCTTCCCGGGATTAACGAATATGAGAGGTTCTCAACTACTGTTGCAAATGCTTTACTTGCGGCATTGGTAAGTTCGTATATTGGCCGACTTGACGAGGCCCTGCGCAATCAGGGCTACTGCGGTGACCTGCTCATGATGCATTCCGGCGGGGGCTCGATGACAGCTGCGCTAGCTCAACGATTACCCCTCAGGCTGGCAGCTTCCAGCATCGCCGGTGGGGCTATGGCGGCAAAGTACATAGCTAAACAGTGTGGATTCCAAGATGCGATAGCCATTGACATGGGCGGCACCAGCACGGATATCACTTTGATCATGAACGGCGAGGTTCGGGTAGTTCAACAGTGGTGTGTTGAATATGGCCACCCCATCTCCTTCCCCAGCGTCGAACTTGCCACCATTGGTTCGGGAGGCGGAACAATAGCTTGGGTTGACAAGGCTGATGCCTTGCGCAGCGGCCCACACTCAGCCGGTGCCGATCCTGGGCCCGCGGCGTATGGCCGAGGTGGCAGAAATGCAACCAACACTGATGCCAATTTCTACCTAGGCCGGCTCGGCAACGTCTTGGCCGGAGGTGCAATTACCCTCAATGCGAAGGACGCAGAGCGCGCAATTACCGACAATGTGGCAGATGCACTCGAACTAAGTGTTCTTGATGCCGCCCTCGCGATAGTGCAGGTAGCCGATGCCGCCACGGCCAGCGCCGTACGCCTGTTACGAGAAGCCCGCAGATCGCTCTCAGCGAGCGCGCCATTAATCGTCTTTGGAGGGGCCGGCCCGCTGCACGCCGTGGCGGTCGCGAAGGAGTTGAATGCGCCGCTGGTGATAGTTCCACCGCACCCCGGTAATACCTCAGCCCTGGGATGCCTCTTGGTCAATATCCGACATGACTTCACCGCAATGTTCCAAAGTCTGGTCTCCGGTATTGATCCAGGGGCTCTTGAAGATCAATTCGCGAGCTTGGAACGCGAGGCTCGTGAACGCTTGGCCTTCGAAGGTATACCCGATCAGCAAATACTGCTGGAGAGGGCCGTAAATATGCGTTACGCGGGCCAGTGGCGATCACTGACAATCGCGATCGGCAAGGGACAGGACTCGATCCCTGACGCTGTTAAGCGTTTCCAATCCGAATACCAGTCGCAGTACGCCTATTTGAATCCGACCGCTCCCATCGAGGTCTACCAATTGGCACTGACGGCAACCGGTCAGCTACCGGAAGTTCAGTTCAGAAAACACGAAGTTATCGGAGGAGTCCCTGTTCGCCAGAGTCAACGGCCCGTGGCGTTCGATGAGACCGGGGATTTCATAGCCACCAATATCTACTCGCGGAGTTCACTCTCCGCGGGAATGACTGTTACCGGCCCGGCCGTGATCGAACAACTTGATACCACGGTGCTAATTCCACCCGGGTTCAAGGCGCAGGTCGACGAATGGCTCAATTTGCGGATTAGTGAGGTCCCGTGACAGTGACTCCGGCCAAGCAACGTAAGGGTAAAGTTAAGAATGAACGCGAGCTTGACCCTGTCACATTCGAGGTACTGCGAAATTCCTTCTCCAACGCCGTTGAGCTCATGGCACAACAATTTAGGCTCACCTGTCACTCGTTCGTAATCTACGCGCAAGATTTCTCTTGCGCACTTGCCGACGCAAATGGAGATACTGTTTCGCAGGGCGAGCAAGACATAGCGGTTCAAGTCGGAACCCAGCACCTAGTTTGCAAGAACATTATTGAGCAGTTCAAGGATGATATTCACCCTGGCGATGTGTTCGTTTCTAACGACCCGTATGCGGGAGGCAGCCACTTCAACGATGTTCGCGTACTTCGACCTATTTTTGTTGAGCAGGAACTTATCGCTTGGGCGATGGCCAATGGCCACTGGAGTGACGTGGGCGGCAGCGTTCCGGGCTCATTCGACGTTAAGGCACGTGAGCATTTTGGTGAAGGCCTTCGCATTAGCCCTGTGCGCATTTGGTCGCGTGGTGAGTTCAGAAGCGATGTAGCGAAACTTATTGTCGGCAATACCAGAGCCCCGGAAGACAATATGAGCGATCTAAATGCTCAGTCAGAGGCAACTCGGGTCTGCGAACGTGAAATTCTTCGCCTCGTTGGCCGTTACGGCAAGGATATTGTCATCTTGGCATTTGCTGAAGTTATTTCGCATGTCGCCAATTTGTTCAGAGCTAGAATTTCAGAGCTTGATGATGGCACCTGGACAACATCGGACTATCTGGACTCAGACCCAGCCCATGGCGAAGGGATGATCCCGATCACTGTTTCGCTCACAATTAAGGGCGACCAACTAAGTTACGACCTATCTAAATCCTCACCGGCAGTCTCATCTTTCATGAATTCAGCGGCGGGTGCGACCCTCTCGGGAATAATCGCCGGTACTAAAAGATTCTTCCCTGACATACCAATCAATGCCGGTTTGATCAATTCGATCGAAGTCGAGCTCGGGCCCACTGGATCAGTTATTAATGCGGCATGGCCAACCGCTGTTTCTGGATTCGTCTCAGGCTCTTTCGAAAAAGTGATAAATGCGATCTTTGAACTGTGGTCCGAGATAATGCCCGAGCGGGCAATCGCTTGTTCCTTCAACCTCGAGTACCTCCTTATTGGCGGCCGCGATGTCAGGTTCGACCATCGCCCGATTTTCATGTGGTACGACTGGATGGTTGGGGGCTGGGGGGCCCGCAACGGCTACGATGGGGCATCGGCAGCATCGCCCCTTTTCGGTGCCGGTTTTGCCTCTCAGCCAATAGAAGGCCAGGAGCGCCTAAATCCTGTCGTTACCACCCACTGTCGCATCGTCGTTGATTCCGGCGGACCGGGCGAGTTCAGGGGTGGGTGCGGTGTCGAAAAGGGTGGCCAACTCACCGATGCCGAATTGCCGGTGATGTCTTATTGCTGTGATCGCTCCCGATCAATCCCGTGGGGAACCAAGGGGGGATTACCATCCACCCCACAAGGCCTTTGGCTGAACCCTGAATCTTCGCGGTCCGAGTATCTAGGCGCTGTGTTTTCAAATGTCGAACTTGTCTCCGGTGATGCCTTCTCCAGACCCAGCTCAGGTGGTGGGGGCTTCGGGGATCCCCTCGACCGCAATCTTGGGGCAGTTCTTGATGATGTTATCGATGGATACGTAACACCCGAAAGAGCCGCAATTGACTACGGGGTAGTAATCGATAGTTCCGATCCCCTGATTCACAACTGGACACTCGATCAAGAAGCCACTTCACACCAGCGCGAGTACATCAGAACGAACCGTGAGTCGTGGCTCAAAGCGGATGCCGAAGTGATAGCCCGAAGGTACCGAGCCGGTGAACTATCCCAATTTGATCTCATTCGGCAATACGGCGTCATCGTCGAGTGGGGTACCGGCGATCTACTTCCGGAAACCACACGACAGCACCGAGAACTTATTAAGAAACGATCAGCTTCCGGTTGGAGACTTTGACTAATTCCGTTTTAGGCAGCGGCGTTATCTTCGGGTACCGCTTCCTCCACCGGCGCCCCGACACCTATTAGCGCTTGCGCATCAGCGGCTCGCTGTAGAGCTGCAGCCAACTGCTTCTGCGCCACGTCATAGGCCGTGAAGTCTCCGGTGATTAGTGCCCGTTGACCGGCTTCGTAAGCCGCTTGGGCATCGGCGATCGCGAACGCTAGGTCGGTTGCTGGATCACCCGATGATGGGGTTGACGGTGCCGGCGTTGGGTTCGGAGTGACGGTTTCACCAGAACCTTCATCGGGTACTGGTTCTGGCGTTGCGGTCGGCGAGCTAGCGAACACCTTGTAGAGAGCTGCGCTCAAGGTGTCCTCGAACGCAACATTTGATCCGTAGCCAACGAGCACCTTGCGAAGGAGTGGGTAGCCGTCGGTGGCGGCGCGAATATAGACCGGCTCAACGTAGAGCAAGCCGCCGTTAAATGGCAACGAAAGCAGGTTCCCGAGCTCAACTTCTGATCCACCTCGGCGCAGCAAAGACAGCTGAGAACTCACCAAGGGATCAGACTCGAAGTTGTTCTGCACCTGTTGCGGGCCTGGAATGGTGGTATTACTCGGCAATTGCAGCACTCGGATTTTGCCGTAACCCTCACCCGGAGATGAATCGGCCGCCATGAATGCAGCAAGTGTCTGCCGTCGCTGCGGGGCAAAAGTCGTCGTGAGCGAGAACGCCGGGCCGCTTTGATCCGGCATTTGCAAAGTTAGGTAATAAGGCGGTTGGAACACCTGAGCCGGTGAAACCGTCGGATCAAAGGGCACGATCCACACATCGGTACCGTTGTAGAAGGTTGCCGGATCGGTGACGTGGTATCGGCTGAGGATGACCCGCTGCACCTTGAAGATGTCTTGCGGGTAGCGCACATGATTCATTACTTCAGCAGACATGTCCGAGACCGGGCTAACAACACCCGGGAAAGCCTTCATCCAAGTTTGAAGCACTGGGTCACTTGGCTCCCAAGCGTAAAGGGTGACAGTGCCGTCGTAAGCATCAACCAGCGCTTTGACCGAGTTGCGCATGTAGTTCAGTTGGTCTTGGGGCAGTAACCCAGATGACACCGTTCGCGAGCCGAATGAATCACTTGTGGCATCGGCAAGGGATACCCGACTGGAGTATGGGTACTGATTAGACGTCGTATAGGCATCAATCACCCATTTGATTCGGCCATCAGCGACTACCGGATATGGATCCTGATCCAAAGTGAGCCACGGTGCGACTTTCTCAACTCGCGTTATTGGGTCACGGTCCCAAAGGATGCGCGAGTCTGCGTTAACCAAGTCCGAAAGCAAAATATTGCTGTCTTGGAATTTGGTTGCGAAAACCAATCGGCCCAGCATCGAGCCCATCGGCACACCGCCGGTGCCTTCGTAAGTATTTGTTTTTTGGCCGGTCGGGCTTGCATCGTCTGGGTAGTCAAGTTCGCGTGGCTCAGCCCCGGCCGGTGCCCCGACGATACTGTAGCTAGGAGACAACTCACCGAAGTAAACACGGGGTTGATCAACTTGCAGGTCACCTTTGGACGGAATCTCACTCTCAAAGAAGTCAGGCTGCCCATTGCTCAGCGCCGTGTTGTCGTAGGCAGACACAAATCCGTAACCGTGGGTAAAGACAGCGCGATCATTTGTCCAGTTGCGCTGACCATCAGGAATGCCGGCAAGATTAATCTCACGCACCGCAACAACCGCACCGCGCTCTTGCCCCGAAATGTCGTAGCGGTCAATATCAAGTTTGTTATTGAATGAGTAGTAGCCACGGATCTGCTGCAACTGGTTAAAGGTGGGCGAGACCACCGCTGGGTCGAGGAGACGAATATTTTCTAGGGTGCCCTTGCTCGCCACGATCTCTTCTTGTGTGGGCGGATTTACGGTGCCGGCGTAATCGGCAACGGCTACGTCGGTGATGCCGTAGGCATCTCGCGTCGCATTTATATTGCGCTCAATATAAGGCTGCTCTTTGACGAGCTCACTCGGGCGCACCGTGAATTGCTGAATGATAAATGGGTAGAGCGCACCTACCACGATCGTGGTCAACAGCATCAATCCAAGGCCTAGCGTCGGAAGCACCCAAGAGCGCCGAAAAATATTCACGATGAACAACAGCGCCACAATGATCGCAACGAAAGTCAAAATATTCAACGACGGCAAGACTGCGTAAACATCTGTGTATTTGAGCCCCGTGAAACCGGTTACCAGCGCTTGGCTTTGGGTGGCAAGTGAGAAGCGATCAAACCAGTACGCCACCGCCTTGAGCAGCAAAAAAATCGCAATGATGGTCGAAAGTTGCACCTGGGCTGCCGGGGTCGCCCGGTCACCACGTGGCTGAACCCGCAGGCCTCCGTACAGGAACTGCACCGCCACCGCGGTAACGAGCGACAACAGGGTTACGGCAAACCCGAAATCGAGCAGGTAGCGAATAAAAGGCAGTGTGAACGTGTAGAAAGACAAGTCGAGCCCGAATTGCGGATCGACGATGCCGAACTCGGTTGCATTGCGCCAAAGTAAGAATGTGCCCCACTCGGAAGCCCCCGCAAGCCCAGCCATCAATCCCAAGCCAGCGGCCGCGACGAACATAATCCGCTTGCGATACGGATCAATCCCGACTCGATAGCGCTCAAGGCTGGCTTGATCTGGAGTCAATCCACGAAATGTCGGCCGGGTGCGCCACGCCCACCACATGATCAGCGTGATCAGGAAAAACATCGTCAGGCCGAATGCGAAGAACAAAATCGTCCGCGTTTCAAGCGAGGTCTTGAATACCTGGGTTTTCTCAACCGACTGGTACCACAACCAATCGGTATAGAACCCGGTGAATAGTACAAACGTGAATACCAGCACACCCAAAA
>CAMBQX010000083.1 GCA_945870085.1 Bifidobacterium breve
CGGACAATAAACATGTCGCTGGCCTTGTTGGCCTTGCGAGTGCGGCCTTCTGGCTTGCCATTCGGGTTGACCGGGTGGCGTCCACCTGAAGTCTTGCCTTCACCACCACCATGTGGATGGTCGACCGGGTTCATGGCAACACCGCGGACAGTTGGACGCTTGCCCTTCCAACGCATTCGCCCGGCCTTACCCCAGTTGATATTGGACTGCTCGGCATTGCCAACCTCGCCAATCGTGGCGCGAGCGCGGAGATCCACATTGCGGATTTCACCCGACGGCATGCGCAACTGTGCGTAGGGGCCGTCCTTTGCTACTAGCTGAACACTTGAACCAGCCGAACGGGCGATCTTCGCACCACCACCTGGACGCAGTTCAACAGCGTGGATTACCGAACCAACTGGGATATTGCGCAGCGGCAAGTTGTTGCCCGGCTTGATATCAGCACTTGGACCAGTCTCAATCGCATCGCCCTGCTTGAGCTTATTGGGCGCAATGATGTAACGCTTCTCGCCGTCAGCAAAATGCAGTAGTGCGATTCGCGCAGTGCGATTGGGATCGTATTCAATATGCGCCACGCGAGCTGGTACGCCATCTTTGTCCGCACGCTTAAAGTCAATGATGCGATAGGCACGCTTATGGCCGCCACCTTGATGGCGGGTGGTGATCTTGCCGGAGTTGTTACGACCGCCCTTTTTAGGCAGCGGGCGTACTAGTGACTTCTCCGGTTCTGACCGCGTGATCTCGACGAAGTCGGCCACGCTCGAGCCACGACGGCCCGGTGTAGTCGGCTTGTACTTGCGGATTCCCATAGCTCTTCCGTCTCGTTAGTCGATTGCCCGGTCAGGAGACCGGGCCTCCGAAGATGTCGATGCGATCACCGGCGGCAACAGAAACGATCGCTCGCTTTGTTGCTGCACGACGACCGAAGCCAGTGCGGGTGCGAATCCGCTTTCCTTCACGGTTGTGCGTGTTCACGCTGATTACCTTCACGCCAAAGACCTTCTCGACCGCGATCTTGATCTGCGTCTTGTTAGCATCTGGTGAAACAATGAACGTGTACTTATTCTCATCTAGGAGCCCGTAACTCTTCTCCGAGATAACTGGCGAAATCAATATGTCGCGGGGGTCTTGGATTCTCACGCTTCTACCTCCGACTGCCTTGCCACGGACTTGATGCTCTTGCCCTTAGGGGTGCCCTCGAGAAATGCTTCAAGAGCAGCCCTGGTGAATAGCACCTGATCGCTGACGATGACGTCGTAGGTATTGAGTTGGTCGGGTGCGACCACATGCGCATTATCAACATTGCGCAAGCTCAACCAAGAAGTCGTCTCCTCGCGGCTGACCACAACTAGCACGCGACCCTCAAGGCCTAAGGCCTGAAGTGATGCAGTCGCACTCTTGGTTGATGGGACATCACCGGTAACGAGTTCTGACACCACGTGAATTCGTTCTTCGCGGGCCCGATCCGAAAGTGCGCCGCGCAGTGCTGCAACCTTCATTTTCTTCGGGGTGCGCTGCGAGTAATCACGTGGCTGCGGCCCATGGACCACCCCACCGCCGACAAACTGGGGTGCCCGAATAGAACCCTGGCGGGCCCGGCCGGTGCCTTTTTGCTTGTAAGGCTTGCGCCCGCCGCCACTTACCTCAGCGCGGGTCTTGGTCGAGTGGGTACCTTGGCGAGCAGCAGCCTGCTGGGCTACGACGACCTGATGGATAAGTGGAATGTTGACCTGCACGTCGAAGATCTCGGCGGGTAACTCAACTTTGCCGGATGCTTTGCCGGCAGGAGTGCGAACGTCTACAGCGGTCACGGTCAGCCCTCCTTCACAGCGGTACGGACAAACACCAAGCCACCCTTGGGACCGGGAATGGCGCCCTTGATGAGCAACAAGCCCTTTTCGACATCCACGCCGTAGACGACCAAGTTCAAGGTCGTCTGGCGGACGCCACCCATCCGACCGGCCATCTTCATGCCTTTGAAAACGCGACCGGGGGTTGCGCATCCACCGATTGAGCCTGGTGAGCGGTGCTTGCGGGTAACACCGTGCGTCGCGCGCAAGCCGTGGAAACCATGGCGCTTCATGACACCGGCAAAACCCTTGCCCTTGGTCGTACCCACGATGTCAATGCGCTGGCCAGCTTCGAAAGTGTCGGGGCCTAATTCTTGCCCGAGGGTGTACTCGGTGGCATCGTCGGTGCGAATTTCAACCAGGTGGCGACGTGGAGTCACGCCTGCCTTGACGAACTGCCCGGTATCTGGCTTATTCACCTTGCGCGGGTCAATAGCCCCGAAGGCAATCTGCACAGCCGAATAGCCATCTTTGTCTGCGGTCCGTACCTGGGTAACGACACATGGCCCCGCCTTGACCACAGTTATGGGCACAACTTTGTTGTTGTCGTCCCATACCTGAGTCATGCCGAGCTTTTCGCCCAGTACGCCCTTCACATTGGTACTCATGGTCGTCGCGTCCTTACAGTTTGATCTCGATATCGACACCAGCTGGGAGGTCAAGACGCATAAGCGAATCAACCGTCTTCGGCGTGGGGTCGAGAATGTCAATTAGGCGCTTGTGTGTTCGCATTTCAAAGTGCTCTCGTGAGTCCTTGTACTTGTGCGGCGAACGGATAACGCAGTACACGTTCTTCTCCGTTGGTAGCGGCACCGGGCCGGCAACTTTCGCGCCTGTCCGGATCACTGTCTCGACGATTTTGCGCGCCGAAGAATCAATGACCTCATGGTCGTAGGCCTTAAGCCGAATGCGGATCTTTTGTCCCGCCATGGTGGCTGGTGTCCTTACTTCTCGTATGCCGACTGCTACAGGTTCTTGCGGTGGTTCGGGTGCTACTGGCGTTACTTGGTGAGCGGAGGGGGTGGCATTGCTGCCACCCCCTCCCAACTACTTCAGAATCTTGATAACGCGACCGGCACCCACTGTGCGTCCACCCTCACGGATGGCGAACCGCAGGCCCTCTTCCATGGCGATGGACTGGATCAGTTCAACGCGCATGTCGGTGTTGTCGCCGGGCATAACCATGTCTTTGCCGTCTGGCAGGTAAACCACACCGGTTACATCGGTGGTGCGGAAGTAGAACTGCGGGCGGTAGTTGTTGAAGAACGGCGTGTGACGGCCGCCTTCATCCTTCGACAGGATGTAGACCTGTGCGTCGAAGTCGGTATGTGGCGTGATCGAACCGGGCTTGCAGCAAACCTGGCCGCGCTCTACGTCCTCGCGCTTGGTGCCGCGAAGCAGCAACCCTACGTTCTCGCCTGCTCGACCTTCGTCGAGTAACTTGCGGAACATCTCGACTCCGGTGACCGTGGTCTTTTGGGCCAGGCCCGGGCGAATACCAACGATTTCGATTTCCTCGTTGATCTTGACCTGACCACGCTCGATACGACCGGTGACAACCGTGCCACGACCGGTGATAGTGAAGACGTCCTCGACTGGCATGAGGAACGGCTTGTCAATCTCACGCTCGGGCGTTGGGATGTAGGCATCCACCGCGTCCATGAGAGCAAGAATCGACTCGCCCCACTTGGCGTCACCCTGCAGCGCTGGGAAGGCGGCTACGCGGACAACGGGGATATCATCGCCCGGGAACTCGTAGATCGACAGCAGTTCGCGGACCTCCATCTCGACGAGCTCGAGAAGATCCTCGTCATCAACCATGTCGCATTTGTTCAGGGCGACAACCAGCGAGGGAACGCCGACCTGGCGAGCCAGGAGGACGTGCTCCTTGGTCTGGGGCATCGGGCCATCGGTGGCGGCGACCACGAGAATCGCGCCGTCCATCTGGGCCGCACCGGTGATCATGTTCTTGATGTAGTCAGCGTGACCTGGGCAGTCCACATGTGCATAGTGGCGAGCTTCGGTCTGATATTCGACGTGGGCGATCGAGATCGTGATACCACGCTGGCGCTCTTCCGGCGCCTTGTCGATCATGTCGAATGGCGTGAACGGGTTCACGTCTGGGTACTTGTCATGCAGCACCTTGGTGATCGCAGCGGTCAGCGTCGTCTTGCCATGGTCAATGTGACCAATGGTGCCGATGTTGACGTGCGGCTTGGTGCGCTCAAACTTGGCCTTCGCCATTTGAGTTCTCCCTTTTCGTAATGCCGTCCGGCGTTGTCGCGGATCGGTGGTGAGTTCTTGTTTATTTGTTTTTCAGTGATCCGCGGCTATTCGCCGCGAGCCTTCGCGATAATCTCCAACGACACATTTGACGGAACCTGTGCGTAGGAGTCAAACTGCATGCTGTAACTAGCTCTGCCTTGGGTGCGGCTGCGCAAATCTCCTACGTAGCCAAACATTTCAGACAGCGGAACCAGTGCCGCTACGACACGGGCTCCCGAGCGCTCCTCCATGGACTGAATTTGCCCGCGGCGGGAGTTTAGGTCGCCGATGACATCACCCATGTAGTCGTCTGGGGTGGTGACTTCGACCGCCATCATTGGCTCGAGCAGGACGGGGCCTGCCCTACGAGCCGCATCCTTGAAGGCCATCGAGCCGGCAATCTTGAATGCGAGTTCAGAAGAGTCGACGTCGTGGTAGGCGCCATCGGTGAGGGTTACCTTTACGTCGACCATCGGGTAACCGGCCAATACAC
This sequence comes from Bifidobacterium breve, assembly GCA_945870085.1. GTDB lineage: Bacteria > Actinomycetota > Actinomycetes > S36-B12 > S36-B12. Next base: position 4,609 of record CAMBQX010000083.1, read on the forward strand.
CGTGATCCATGGCCTCTTGGCAACCAGCGTCCACGGATGGGATGTACTCACGTGGGATGCGCCCGCCGGTGACCTTGTTTTCGAAGGTGTAGCCCTCTTCATTAGCGCCCTCGGCACCAGCGTTCGGAGCGATGTCAATGATGACGCGCGCGAACTGACCTGAACCACCGGTCTGCTTCTTGTGCGTGTAATCGATTTTCTGGACCGACTTGGTAATGGTCTCACGGTACGCGACCTGCGGCTTGCCCACATTTGCCTCGACGCTGAACTCACGGCGCATGCGGTCTACCAGCACCTCGAGGTGAAGCTCGCCCATCCCGCCGATGATGGTTTGGCCGGTCTCCTCGTCGGTACGGACGTGGAAAGTTGGGTCCTCTTCGGCAAGGCGCTGAATTGCTACGCCGAGTTTGTCTTGGTCACTCTTAGTCTTGGGCTCAATGGCAACCGAGATCACCGGAGCCGGGAAAGTCATGGACTCGAGGACCACCGGATTACTTGGATCACACAGGGTCTCACCCGTGGTGGTGTCCTTCAGGCCCATGACCGCAACGATGTCTCCAGCACCTACCGAGTCAATTTCTTCACGCTTATTAGCGTGCATTCGATAAATCTTGCCGATGCGCTCCTTGCGGTCCTTGACACTGTTCAGCACCGCGGTTCCGGTATTAAGGCGACCCGAGTAAACCCGCAGGTAAGTGAGCTTGCCTAGGTGAGGATCGGTCATGATCTTGAAAGCAAGGGCTGAGAAGGGCTCCTTGTCATTGGGTTGGCGCTCGATGACGATTTCGCTGTTACCCGGCTTGGTGCCGGTAATTGCGGTCACATCAAGGGGGCATGGCAGGTATGCAATCACGGCATCCAGCATGGGCTGCACACCCTTGTTCTTAAATGCCGAGCCGGTCAAAATCGGGGTGAGCTTATAAGCCAAAGTCGCGCGACGGATCGCGGCCTGCAGCTCCTCGACCGTGAAACTCTCGCCTTCAAGGAATTTCTCCATGATCGCATCATCGGCTTCCGACAAAGTCTCGAGGAGTTTCTCGCGATATTCAGTGGCCTTATCAACCAGGTCGGCAGGGATCGCTTCTACCGTGTAGTCGTCACCCTTTTCGGTCTCGCCCCGCCAGGTGAGCGCCTGCATGGTGATCAAATCAACCACCCCGAGGAAGTCACCCTCACTGCCGATAGGGATTTGGAGAACTAGCGGGGTCGCGCCGAGCCGGCTTACGATCATGTCAACGCACATAAAGAAATCTGCACCGGTACGGTCGAGCTTATTGATGAAACAAATCCGCGGCACGCTGTACTTATCGGCCTGGCGCCACACCGTCTCAGACTGCGGTTCAACGCCGGCAACACCGTCGAACACTGTGACCGCGCCGTCTAGAACGCGAAGTGACCGCTCAACCTCGACGGTGAAATCGACGTGGCCGGGCGTGTCGATGATGTTGATGGTGTGGTCTTTCCAGGTGCAGGTTGTTGCGGCCGAGGTGATCGTAATGCCGCGTTCTTGCTCCTGCTCCATCCAGTCCATGGTGGCTGCGCCCTCGTGGACTTCACCTATCTTGTAGTTGATACCCGTGTAAAACAGGATGCGCTCGGTTGTCGTGGTTTTGCCCGCGTCGATATGTGCCATGATCCCGATATTGCGGACCTTGGCCAGATCGAGTGCGGTCTGGGTCGACACGTTGCTCTCCGTTGCTCTCGTTTATCGGGTCAAAACAATTGTTGGTGGAAGGTTTTAGCTACCAGCGGTAATGGGCAAAAGCCTTATTGGCTTCGGCCATCTTGTGGGTATCTTCACGCTTCTTGACGCTGGCGCCAAGACCATTTGAAGCATCCAGAATTTCATTCATCAAGCGCTCGGTCATTGTCTTCTCGCGACGCTGGCGCGAGTATCCAATGAGCCAGCGCAGCGCCAAAGTGATGCTGCGATTGGGCTTGACCTCTACCGGCACCTGGTAGGTCGCGCCACCAACTCGGCGGGACCGCACTTCCAAGGTCGGCTTGATGTTGTCAAGTGCACGCTTCAAAGTCTGAACGGGATCGGTGCCGGTCTTGTCGCGGCAGCCTTCCAGGGCCCCATAAACAATACGCTCAGCGGTGGAGCGCTTGCCATCTAGCAGCACCTTGTTGATCAACTGGGTAACGATGGGGGCACTAAATACTGGATCGTTGACGATCGGCCGCTTGGTAGCGGGACCCTTGCGAGGCATTAGGCCTTCTCCTTCTTCGCACCGTAGCGGGAGCGAGCCTGCTTGCGGTTCTTTACGCCTTGAGTATCGAGGGCACCACGGATGACCTTGTAACGGACACCGGGCAGATCGCGGACGCGGCCGCCGCGCACCAGGACAATTGAGTGCTCTTGCAGATTGTGGCCAACACCTGGGATGTAGGCGGTGATTTCGACACCGGAGGTCAAGCGAACACGGGCCACCTTGCGCAGCGCCGAGTTTGGCTTCTTCGGGGTGGTCGTGTAAACGCGAGTACAGACCCCACGCCGCTGCGGGCTGCCCTTGAGGGCCGGGGCCTTGCTCTTGGTGACCTTGTCCTGCCGGCCCTTGCGGACCAACTGCTGGATCGTTGGCACTGTCTGCCTTCCTCGTTCGATTTCGCGTCGGTCAAAACTGAGCTAGTAGTGCAATTCCCTCTAGGATCTACGGCCCACGCGGTCGGGTGTGTCGGGCCGCCAGCAGGCAGTCACGACGCCAAATCGCATGTTGATCCCCGGCGCATTCGCGCCCCGTGCGCATCTTCGGGGGAAGCCGCGCACAACAGGATGCACCTGATGGTTCAGGCACAACAGGGACGATTACCCGTAACCGGCCCCCGACGTCAAAGTGGGGTACCCCAGGGTGAAAGTCAGGGCCTTAAACCGAGAAAATTCAAGGTTTTTGGGGCTCTTGGGCCACCGGGTGCTCGGCGCCCTTGGATGTCTTGCCCCTGAAGCCGAGGAGGAATAAGGCGACGATTGCAGCGATGGCCACCCCGACCGCCGCAATCAGCAACGCCGTCGTTACCCCAACGGTGTAAGCCAAGCCGGCTGCGGTGGCCGCTTCTTGCCCATTGGTTTTCAGGATTTCAGGAATTGCCCC
>CAMBQX010000084.1 GCA_945870085.1 Bifidobacterium breve
ATGGTCAAGCTCATCCCCGATGCAGTGATGCCGATTCTCATTGCACTGTCAGCCCTGGCCTCACTCATCACCCTCGCAGTCTGGCGATCTGGTTCTGGCCCGGTCTCCGGTGTTGTCGCCGGTGTCTGGAGCGGTGCGATCAACACCTACGCGGGCGTTGGTGGCCCGCCCGTCGCCTCCTACCTCATCAACCAAGGCTGGTCGCATGGTGATTTCTTGCGCACCTTGCAATTGGTCTTCATCGGCATCGATATCGTCAGCCTTCCCATCCTCGGGTTGCCCTCCTTGCCGTGGTGGTTTTATGCCGTCGGCGTCGGTTGCCTAATACTTGGCACCCGAGCCGGATCACTTTTGCGCGGGCGACTTTCGCAGCAGCAGGCCGTCCGGTTGTCACGAGCGGTGATCGCTGTCGCCGCCCTCGCATCACTCACCTACTCGACCATCACACTGTTGGGCCGGTAGGACCAAGAAGCACCGCCATCTACTTCTCTGGCTCGGCAATCACTCCTTGAGTGTCTGCCATAACAAGAGCTTTCATCTTCACCTGCCGGCGTAAGAGGTGCCCGATGATCAACGCTGACACAATTGCGCTAAACAAGCCCACCGCCGTATTGGCCCTGAAACCCGCGATTAGTGATTCCTCGTGCAAGATTTCGACGGGGTAGGAGCTTGAGTAAGTGGAATAAATGTTTAGTTGCTCCATGCTTGACGGTGCACTGACTATTTCGGTCGTGATGTTGTTAGCTTCCTGCTCACTTGCACCAGCAGAAGTTAGTCCACGCAGTAAATCAATTTGGATCACCAGCAAAGTGAAAGTCGAAACAAAGATTGTCCCGAGTATCGCACCCAAGTTACCCGCAGCGGATTTGTATGCACTCCTGCTTCCGGAGCCACTCGGCGTAGCACCACTCATGATCACACTCGCGATGGTCGCCCCAAAAGCCGAATTGCACAGCCCGAACACTCCCACCAGCACACCCACCACCCACACCGGTTGATCTGGCTGAACTAATAGAAGGAAGCACAATCCAACCCCTTGCAGCCCTAGTGCAACTAAACCAGCAACGTATGTTGAATAGCGGCGCATCACATGGCGGGCCAACACCACCGTGCCGAGCACGGCCATCGCATTTACCGGCACCATAACTATTGAGGTTTCGCTCAGTGAGAGTTGGTAGACATACTGGAAACCCACCGTGATCCAGAAGAACGAAGTGGTGATCGCCACAAGTGCGGCTACTACGAGAAGCAGCCTCGTCTCTTGTTCCTTCAATGGCGCAAGTGAGAGCCCCGGGGATGATGACCGACGGTAGGTGACCACAAGGAGGATGCCGGCGACTACAGCGCCCAGCACTTGGACGGTCATTTTGGGGCTGAGGAGATTACTTGAGTTAATTGAGCCAAGGGCACCTAGAGCGAGTGCGAGCATGATCCCCGCTAGGAATCCAGTTGCAAGTTCAGGCCTACCAAGTTCATCTGTTGTCGAACGGGCTGGCGCCAGCCTCAGGCACAGGAGAAGTGCAAATCCAATGGCAGCCCAAATTAAAGGGACGATTCGCCAGTTTCCGTTGTCCACCACGAAACCGGTCAGCAGGGGGAAGAAAATGAAAACACACGGACCCATCGCGCCCAAGATCGCGAATGCAGATGCCCGCTGCCCTTTGTCCACGACATAAGCGTTGATCATGCTCACACCAATCACCACCATCGAGCCCAATGCGGCGCCAAGGAGGGCATATCCGACCGACAGCACCACAATGTTGACCGCGGCAGCGATGGCAAGTGAACCAAGTGTGAAAAACACTGCCACAATTAGAACTGACTTGCGATACCCAAGCCATGATGGAATCTGACCCGCAATGAATACCACTACCAATGCGGACAAGGACTTGAGCGTCTGCACATTCGTGAAGTCATCCTTAGTCAAGTTGAGATCACTGCAGATGGCATCGACAAGGTAGGCGTTGCCCACGGCAGGAACCAAAGCGGCCGCCACCATTAGCCAGCCCAAGAGAGGCGGACCAATCCACCATGTCGGGCGCGCGGTTGAGGTGCGTTCTCCCCTCAAGGATTTTCTCCCCACCTGTTAATAGCGATTAAGCAGGACCCAGCAGCCTATGGGCTCATCATCGACCACAAGGGCCGACCTCCAGATCTGCCCTATCCGGCTGCGATAACGGCAGTTTCGCCCTGTCCGGTGCGTGAGATCTTAGGTGGCAGCCGCTGAGTCATAATTGGCACGACTTCCAGTGATAGCAACGATTTTGGGGGCCATGGGCCTCGGATTAGGGACCGCAAGAAGCTAGCAGCGACCCCGGCGTTAGGTTTCTGACCCTTAGTAGGCAACACTTATGCCTAGGTAAGGCATGTCAGCGCTAAATCCCAATGAGGACAAAGGCACGATACGGCTTCACCGCGTGACAGACAGGTCGTCTTTCACGGCTCTCATTAAGGAGATTTAGCACCATGGCAAAAGGCACCGTAAAATGGTTCAACGCAGAAAAGGGCTTCGGTTTCATCGAGCAGGCAGACGGCGGACCTGACGTGTTCGTCCACTACTCAGCAATCGAATCAGATGGCTACCGCTCGCTAGACGAGAACCAGGCTGTCGAGTTCGACATCACCCAAGGCCCCAAAGGCCCACAGGCAGACAAGGTTCGCATCGTCTAATACGAACTCGAACATGACAAGAGGTCCAGTGCACATGCACTGGACCTCTTGTAATTCAGATGCCTTCCGACTGAGTCTCGACCGATACCGCTCGGCCAGCGCGGTTGCGCGCTGCGTGCTGTGGCGCAACACCAAGAGATGCTGAGAAACTCGCCAAGTCGGTGGTCAGGCGAAGCCCTCAGCGAACACTGCAGTTCACCTGAATTCGCACGTTTTTGTCGTTAAACCATCGATTTTCATCGATTTGACGACTAAAACGTGCGCGCCCAGCAAAAAGCGGTCAAGGTCAAAGACTTTCGCAGCCTGGCCCTAATGGAAGGTGCGATCATGCCCGGCCCATCCTCCGGCGGTCTAATCAACTTATTCGCCCTGCTGCATAACAGTTGGCTTCTCATCCGCGAGAAGGGGCGCATGCAGCCCAACCCACTAATATGAGGGCATCCGAGCGAGAGGATGTAGCCATGCCCCTTGTGCATATCGAATGGTTTCCCGGACGCACCGTGGATCAAAAGCGTGAAGTTATTGAAGTCCTGACTTCTGAACTTAGTCGCATCGGCAACTGTCTCCCCGAGACCATTACGGTGATTTTCACCGAAGTGTCTCGGGAGAATTGGGGACGAAACGGCCGCCTATTCATCGATCATTACGAATACGAGAATGAGGCGCCCACAACGTGAATGCACTTGTGTTCCAAAATTTCATCAGCGGTCCCCGTCAGTCGCGAGTGCACACTCCCCGTACGCTGAGGGAGGTAAATGAATTGCAGCGTGCCATGCCCCACGCTGCTGTTATTGGTGGTGCGACATGGATCATGCGAGCACCTCTCCGGGGAACACCTATTCCAGCTGATGTGATCGCTTTGTCTGGTGTCGCTGGCCTCGACGAGATTAAGATTTCAGATCCAATCACGTTCGGGTCGATGGTTACGCTTGAAAGCGCCGCTCGGATATTGAAGGGGCTCAGTGATCTTGCTGCTCTGCGTGAGGCTTGCGTGCATGCTGCCACTCCACCCTTGCGGCGCATGATCACATTAGGGGGAAGTGTCGCCGCAGCGGACTTCCACGCTTCCGACATTGTTCCAGCCCTGCTTTGCCTAGATGCGGAAATAATTAGCGAAGAAAGCGTGATCACCGAGATCCGCCTACCCCGCTCGCAATGGGTGAGTTGTCATGAACGACTCACTTGGCGAAGTGGGGGTGAATACTCAGTGGCTTCGATATCCCTTAGTTATGACCCGCCCACCGGAAGGGTGCGGGTAGCCCTCGGATCCATCGAGTCGACACCTCGGCGCTGGACGTCGGTGGAACAGGCAATGATGGCGGAGTCGTTAACCCCTCATACCGCAGCGAGGGTTGTCCATGCGCATCTCGCAGAGCTCGAGCCCGTGACATCCCCGGGGATTCCCGGTTCCTACCGACTCGAGGTGCTCCCCACAGTCATGGAACGCGCCGTGAGAAGGCTTTTGTGAATTCCAAGGTGATCGAGCTCACCGTGAATTCCGATGCCTGCTCGGTGCGGTGTGTTGGACTAACCTCCCTTGCTGAAGTTTTGCGCGATCAAGTGAATTTGACCAGCATTAAAATCGGATGCGGGGAAGGTTACTGCGGCTCATGCGTGGTGCGAGTTGACGGTGAACCAGTCGTATCCTGCCTGATGCCGGCCGTGATGTGTGCAGGCCGCAGCGTTGAGACTTTGGGCGAGTCCATTGATTTCAGCGACCTCGAGGTCAGACTGCAGCGCGCTTTGTGCGGTAGCGATGCTGTTCAGTGTGGCATGTGCATACCAGGCATAGTCATGCTGATGTCAACATTAATTGACCAAGGTGAGCTGAATGCGGTGAGCGATATCCCAGCGGCTCTCGTGGGCAGTATCTGTAGGTGCTCGGGCTACACCCGAATCATCAATGCGATTGCCCAGGTAATGCAAGAGGGTGATTCCCGATGACTGCCGTTGGTATGAATATGCGTCGCCGTGATGCGGAAGACAAGGCAGCCGGCCGAACTGTCTACGCTTCCGACATCGTGAAGCCCCGGATGCTCGCAGCGGGCCTTCTGCGCTCTCCGATCGCCCGTGGCCGCATAACCAAAATTGATGTGTCGCAAGCCCGTGCTATCAAAGGTGTTAGAGCGATCCTTACAGCCGCGGACTTCCCGGGGCTCTACGGGGTAGGTATAGCTGACCATCGGTGGATGGCCGATGGCGAAGTTCGCTACGTCGGCGAGCCCATAGTCGCCATCGCCGCAGATGCACCAGAGATCGTCGAGGCCGCCATCGCCGCAATCTCAATCGAATTTGCGCCAGAACCACCGGTGGTGACGATGGCGCAAGCATTACGCCCCGATGCCCCACTTCTGCACCCGCATTGGAATGACTACAAAGTACTTGTCGATGTGGAGGTTGAACGCGGGAAAAACATCGCCTGGCAGGCAACTGTCCTGCGCGGCGATGTGGACGCGGAGTTCGCTCGACCGGATGTTCGGATTGTTGAGACCCACATTCGAGTGGGCAGACAGAACCAAGCATCTCTGGAGCCGCGGGCGTGCGTGGTGACTTTCCAGGACAATCGCTTCATAGTCGAGACATCGACTCAGGTGCCATGGGCAGTGCGGAATTGGACGGCGACAATTCTTGGAGTCGACCCCTCACAGGTGCGTGTGATCGTTCCGCCGGTGGGCGGCGGATTTGGTATGAAATTCGAGGTTGGTTTAGAGCCGTACGCGGCCGCCTTAGCTCGGGCCACGGGACGACCCGTTCGCTTGGTGAATTCACGGGCGGATGAGATGGCAACGGCCCTATGCCGCGAGAATGCTGAAATTCGGTTACGTTCAGCCATCACACCTGAGGGCCGGATTGCCGCTCGCGAGGGTATCGTTCTGATGGACTGCGGTGCGTACAGCGGTGAGCAGCCATTCCTCACAACGATGATTGCGCACACCCTATTCGGAAACTACGAACTTGAAAATGCGCGGCTGGTGTCACAGGCCGTTTACACTAATACTGCTCCTACGGGAGCTTTCAGGGCTTGCAGCGGGACGTACTGCACTTTCGCGCTCGAACGACACACCGATGAGATTTGTACCGAACTCGCTATCGATCCAGATGAGTTCCGCGCCAGGAACGTGCTACGCGACGGCAGCCTCGGCTCGACCGGTCAGGTCTTCGAGGGGAGCATCCACAACGAACTCTTGGAAACAATCATTGCGATGCGACCTAGTACACCTCCTGCCGCCCCCGAGGGGTGGGCGCTGGGACGCGGACTAGCCGTGGGGACTTGGTTCGTATTCGTGGGTCCGTCCGCGGCAACAATAAATCTAAATGCCGACGGCAGCGCCACGCTGGTGGCGGCGGGAGTAGAGATCGGCTCGGGATCCACAGTGCAGGCAATCCCACAAATTGTCGCTGACACTTTGGGTATCGCCCCTGAATTGGTAGTCGTGATGCAGGCGGACACGGATGCCTCCGGCTATGACGTCGGCGTGGGTGGAGGTCGCACGACGGTGTCTTTAGGTTCCGCAGCTCTCCTAGCGGCAGAGGATGTGCGCGCCAAGTTGCTCAATGCAGCTAGCGATCTCATGGAGGTCGCGGCTTCCGACCTCGAGGTCAGGAACGGGGTAATTTCCGTTGTCGGTGATAACAGCATGGCACGGTCCGTCGCGGAGGTGGTGACCTTTGCCCAAGGCCGAGGGGGTCCGCTCATTGGAAACGGAGCGTTCACCGCCCGAGGGACTGAATGCCTAGCCGGATGCGCTGCCGGGCACATGATCGATGCGCTGGATATCCCGATATTCACTGTTCACGAATGTGATGTCGCGGTCGACCCCGCCACCGGAATGGTTTTGATCTTGGACTATCGGGTCGCTCAAGACGTGGGCCGAGCTATTAACCCGGATGCAATTCGTGGCCAGATTCAGGGCGGTGTCGCGCAGGGCATTGGATACGCGCTTACAGAGGAAATCACGATTGCTGCCGATGGTTCTATTGAGCAGAAGGGCTTCGGCGACTACCGGCTCCCGATCGCAGGTGACGTCCCCGAGGTACATAGTGTGCTCCACGAAGGTGCGCCTTCCTACGGTCCCTTTGGAGCGAAGGGTGCAGGCGAGATCCCCATAATGAACGTGGCTGCAGCTATCGGGAACGCGATTGCCGCCGCAATCGGTGCGCCCATAAACGAGCTGCCAATGACACCGCCGAGGGTGTTAGCGGCCGCGAAGGGTGCATACCTCAACTTCACCCTGGAACACCTGAGTGCGAATTGGGATAGCTTCCCGTTGGGTGACCTGATGCAGCAACACAGGTCACTCCATCAACCAGATAAATAGAAATCCCGTCGTTCAGGCAAGGAAAGTTGCAACTGCCGCCAGAATCGCGACTAGGCCTATCACAAACCGGAATACGACCGGGGACAATCTCTGCGCAGCACGCCCACCAACGAGACCACCCACGGTGGACCCTATAGCGATCGCAAGCGCAAATGGGATATTGACGGGAGCAATAAATAGGAATAAAACTCCAATAAGGCAATTAGCGACACCCGTAATGAGATTCTTGATCCCATTAGCCAGTTGCAAATCCTGAATGCCAACAATAAGCAGTACCGTCAGGGTAATCACCCCGGTAGCAGCACCAAAGTACGATAAGTAAATCCCGGCTGCGCAGATGCCCAAAACTAGGACAATCCGTCGCGGTTTAACTGCCCTAACGCCAATGACCGGACGCCCCTTGAGCCAAGGCTGCAAAATGGTTAGGGCTCCTGCCAAGAGGATCAACCACGGGACGACGCGACTAAAAACCTCTGGAGGCAGGAGCAATAGCAGTGGAATACCCAGGAGCGATCCCACCACCATAGCGATGGTCGCCAGGACCAGTTCGGTCCGCAGTTGCGCCTCGCGAAGCACAGTCCGATAGGTGTACGCCCCAGCGATACTTCC
>CAMBQX010000085.1 GCA_945870085.1 Bifidobacterium breve
GTCTCCTCCTTGTTGTACTGGGGAGGTCCAGCCGCCGCCTGCACACCCGGGGCAGCAAGGGGCATGCGCCCCGTGGCGACCTGGAAGTCAACAGCGGCCGCACCGACACCGATCAAAGTAGGGCCGCTGGTGGAACCCTGAGCTTGCAGGCTATGGCAGGAGGAGCAGCCCTCTAGGTAGAGCTGCTTGCCCATTTCCACCTGGGTTTGGCTTCTGGCTGCGCCGGCGGCTTCGGCGGGGCGCACTGTCCCGACGGCGGCATAAACCCCGCCGACCGCAACCAGGGCGAAAAACAGCATTGCCAAAGCCACGACGGGTTGACGTCGCCTGGCAGCAAGAAACTTCACGCGGGCAAGCCTTTCGTCGCTATTTCAGGATGTAAATCATGAAGAAAAGGGCAATCCAGACCACGTCAACAAAGTGCCAGTAATAGGACGCGACGATGGCTCGGGTGGCCTGATCGTGGGTGAAGCGCTTGGTTGCGTAGGTGGTCGCCAGCACTAGCAGGAAGGCGATTAGCCCGCCGGTTACGTGCAGGCCATGGAACCCGGTGGTGAGGTAGAAAGCGGAACCGTACGCATTCGATGAGAGCGTCAAACCTTCGTGGACCAAAGCCACGTACTCGGTTACCTGACCGGCGACAAAGAATGAGCCCATCAAAAACGTGATGATGAACCAGCGGCGAAGCACCTTGACCTCGCCGCGCTCAGCTGCGAAGACCCCCAATTGGCAGGTCACACTGGACAGCACCAAGACCGTGGTGTTTAGGCTGGCGAAGGGGATATTGAGCAGTTTGGTTTCTTCGGCCCACATCTCTGGGTTCACCGCCCGCAGGGTGAAATACATCGCGAAAAGCGCGGCGAAGAACATCAGCTCGCTGGCAAGCCAAACTATGGTGCCAACAGCCACCATATTGGGCCGGTTGGCCGGGGCGTGCGCGTAGGCCGCCGGTACCTGCGTTGTTGATGTCACATTATGCATTCTGGCAGATAAACCACGATGATTCCTGTTCACCCCCCGTGAATCTCGTCACTGTCCATGAGGGGCGCGCTGGCATCTGCGCCCCGCGCTCCATAGGGGGCTCCGGCTCGGTCTAAGGTTGGGGTCGTGAGCGACCAGGTGAGCCCCGAGATAGGCAGCAACCTCAAGGTTTTGATCTACAGCGATGACCGTGCGGTGCGCAGCGATGTGATGTTGGCACTGGGTAAGCGCCCGGCGCCCGACCTCGCCGAACTGGAGTATGTCGAGTGTGCGACCGGCCCGGCACTAATTGGGCTGGTAGATAAAGGTCGCTTTGATTTACTGATCTTGGACGGTGAAGCCACCCCGGTTGGTGGCATGGGGGTGGCCCGGCAGCTGAAGGACGAAATCTTCAATTGCCCGCCGATCTTGGTTCTCATCGCCCGCCCGCAGGATGCTTGGTTGGCGACTTGGTCACGTGCTGAAGCGGTTTCCTCGCACCCGATCAACGCGGTGCTGCTTGCCGATGCGGTGACCGGTCTACTGCGTCCGAAAATGGTGAAATTATCCGCCATTGCCACCGCGTGATTATTGTCTCACCATAATTTGAAGTTGCGTTGACCCAGATGCCGCAGCTCACCTGGCCGCAACTTCTCCGGTCCCTGCTTTCGGGTTCGGATTTATCTGCTGAAAGCGCGACATGGGCGATGAATCAAATCCTTGCCGGCGACGCCACCGATGTGCAAGTGGCTGGATTCGTGACGGCGCTGCGGGCGAAAGGTGAGACACCCGTAGAAGTGCGAGCACTCGTTGAAGTGATGTTGGCACATGCGAATCGGGTAAACGTAAACCGGGTGGTACTCGACGTGGTGGGTACCGGGGGTGATAACTCACACTCGGTCAATATCTCGACGATGGCGGCAATCATTGCGGCGGCTGCGGGTGCTCCGGTCGTAAAACACGGTAACCGTGCAGCCTCATCTTCTACCGGTACCGCTGATGTTTTAGAAGAGCTCGGAGTAGTAATTGATTTACCTCCCGAGTTGGTTGAGGTGTGCGCTGAAAATGTCGGTATTGCATTCTGCTTTGCCCCTATTCATCACCCTGCCATGCGCTATGCCGTAACCGCGCGCCGTGAGCTTGGTGTGCCTACCGTCTTTAACTTATTGGGGCCGCTGACTAACCCGGCTCTGGCTCAAAGTGCATTAATTGGCTGCGCTGACAAAAGCCGCGCCCCTGTCATGGCCGATGTGCTTGCCCGCCGGGGAGTGAAGGCGATTGTGGTTCACGGAGCTGATGGCCTTGATGAAATTTCGACAAGTGCGGTAACACATGCTTGGGATGTAACAGGTGCTGGGATTCGTGAGGTAGTTATTGATCCGCGTGACCTGGGTATGGAGTTTGTTGATGCGGATTTAATAAAAGGTGGTGATCGAGTACGTAATGCGCAGCTCTTGCGCAAGACGCTGAGCGGGGTTAGTGCCGCTGATGTGGATGCAGAGCGTATTTCGGCAATTCGCGATGCCGTTGCATTGAATGCGGCCGCAGCTCTTGTTGCTTATGACGCTGCCACCGGTGTTGGTGAGAGCGAGTTGGAACTACACGATCGATTGCGTGCGGCGCTGCCACGGGCCCGCGCGGTGCTCGAATCCGGTTCTGGTGCTGCGCTGCTTGACCGCTGGATCAAAGAAACTACTTCCCTCAAGAAATGATGCTGAGTCCCTTAAGCGATGACCGGGCTAGGCGATCCGGGTGACCATTTTGCCGCGAGCCGACGCGGTGAGCCACTGGTAATCAACGGGTTCTTGGGCCCTGATCTCATTGCGCACCTGGCCAAGTTGAGCAAGAAGGGCTCCTCCGCAGCCAATTGGCAGGGCCAAGGGCGCGCTGGTTCGCACTAACCGAACGCCATCGCCTTCAAGCCATTGCAGGATTGCCTGGGCTTCTTCGGTTAGGCCGGCTACCCGGGCTGGTGTTGGCTGGCTGATGTGGTCGGCGGTGGCAATGAGGGCGTTTATCGCGGGGAGTGGATCTACGCCATTGGGGATAGTTATTGCACCGGTAAGGGCGCCATAGCTGATGCAGTGCACCTCCCAGCCACCTGCTGGTGTTGGTTTGCCCGCGACCAGTTGCTCAATTTGCGCCAGCATCATGAGACGGTGAGTGCGAACACTGGCTTGGACGAAGTGGGCGAGGCGATCTCGCCACCGGGCTGCATCTTCGAAACGACTTTGGTCAGCTAAGTCACGCATGCGAACTTGCAATGCTTCTGTTACCGGGCCGATGGCCCCAGACATTGCTGAGCGAGCACGTGCTACCAAGGAGTCATATGCCTCATGATCAACCGTTGCGGTGCACGGCGCTAGGCATTTACCTAACTCGGCCAGGGCGCATCCGGCCGTAGTGCTGCGCGGATTGCGCGCCAGTTTTGTGGTGCATGTCCGCAGCGGTAAAGCGAATTGCAGTGCTTCACTGGCTTCTTGGGCGCTGGCACTTGACCTAAATGGGCCGAGGTAGCAAGCGCCGTCGGTGACATCGTCGCGAACTTCGCGGACTATTGCTAAGCGCGGGGCGGCCTCAGCCGTTAACTTTAGCCAGGTTTGCCGCTCCGGCCGCTTTGATTGCTGGTTGTATCTGGGCTGCTTTGTGGCGATCAATCTGAGTTCACGAATCCGGGCTTCAAGGACCGTAGCGCAGACTATTGGATCCACCGAAGTTGCGATGGTGATCATCTGGGTCATGCGCCGACGAGTTTCAGATGCGGTGAAGTAGGTGCGCACTCGTTTGCGGATGTTTTTTGAGGTGCCAACATAAAGGGCGGCACCTTGTGGATCTCGGAAGATGTAGACACCCGGTGCATCCGGTAACCCGGCAGCCAAATGTCTTTTAGTCCGCTGGATTGGGCTTACGCGCGCGGTAAATGCTGCGAGATCCTCAAGGGTTTCTACCCCGTGGTCGCCAACACGCTCAAGGAGCCGGTGCAGTACATCGGCGGTGGCGCGCGCGTCATCGAATGCTCGGTGTGTTGGTGATATCTCCGTCCGAAAATAGGCGGCAAGTGTGGAAAGTTTGCAATTTGCGACTTCGTCACGCTGGAGGGTGATGCGCGCTAGTCGTGCGGTATCGACGACGTGATTACCCGGCCACTCGTGGTCTAGTTTCGCGCAGGCACCTTTTAGAAATCCGATGTCGTAGGGGGCGTTGTGTGCGACCAGCACACTCCCACGGGCAAATTCAAGGAAGGTGGGCAGTACTGCTGCTAGGCGCGGTGCGGTAGCCACTAGTGAGTTGGTGATACCGGTTAGGGCCGCGATAAATGCCGGGATGGGCATCCCTGGATTCACCAGGGTGGCGAACTCGCCGATCACTTGCCCACCTTGAACTTTCACCACACCGAATTCGGTGATGCCGGCGTCGGTGGGGCGCCCACCGGTGGTCTCAAGATCGACTACAACAAAAGTGGCATCGCGCAGCCGGGTGCCCAAATCCGTGATACTCAACTGCGTGTTGAGCGGGATTAAGTTAGGCATGTGATGCACGGTAAGGCACCGGCCTGACAAACCCCGGTAAGGTGCTGCCGTGGCAAAGACCCTTCCCGATTCCAAATCACGCTTTCGCTGTGCCCACTGTGGCAACCTGACCCGCTTTGATGTGGTGCGGTCGGCCAAAGTTAGTGAGTTCTGGCACGTTGATATCTCCGGTGCCCCGGTGGTCGAAGAAGCCACGGTGCTGGCCGAAGAAATAGTTGAAGTCAAGTGCCGGTGGTGCGCCGCGGCCGACCGCATTGAAATCGTCCCGCGCCCAGAATTTGGCGGCCCCAGCACCGAAGGCCCGGGCGATGGCGGCCCCTGAGACTAACTAACTGTCAGACCCCCTAGTTAGCGTTCAAGGCATGATCATTGATTGCGGTACCTGTCAGGTTGCAGGCCTTGCCTGCGGTGATTGTGTAGTCACGGTGCTCTTAGGCCCTCCCGGGGCTACGGTTCAAATTCCCGATGACCATCAGGTCGCACTTGCGGTGCTTACCGATTCGGGCCTAATACCACCGCTGCGCCTGGTTCCGACGCCCGGGGCTAGTGCCCGATTTGTCGGGTTAGGGCAGCAATTAGGGGCATAAATTAAGGGGCGTAAATTATTCGGTGTACGTAGTCATTCAGCGTGGTGCTCCGGCTTGGGCGACCCTTGGATGTCTGTTACCGTGATGGGTCGGACTATGAGTGCCCAGCTAGGTGAAGGGAGCCCGGTCAGTGCGTTTAGTTCAAAAAGGTTCTGCTCACCGCACCTGGCGTACCGCGCTCTTAGGCGTGATAGCGGCGCTGCTTGCTATCACCACGGTGGCTCAGCCTGCAGTTGCCCGAGACCTCGAACAGGTACGCCAGCAGGTGTACGACCTTGAAGCAAAAGCCGAATCCGCCCATGAACGTTTCAATGACGCCCAAGGCCGCTTAAATGATATTGAAGGATCTCTGGCGGCCCTGAAAGACAAAATTGCGGTCGAGCGCCGTGAGTTAAACGCGATTTCGGGGGCGGTAGATGACCTGGCCCGGGCGACCTACACCGGCGGCGGGGTGGATGCCTCACTTCAGGTCCTGCTAGCGGAGGACCCGACACAATTCCTGGCGCAGGCCTCAGCGCTCGAGCAGGTTGCGAAGGGTCAGGCTGACGCCCTTCGGTCCTCACAGACCGCCCGGTTGCGCCTAGCCCAGAGCGAAGCGACTTTGCAGCAAAAGGAGGATGCCGCCCGGCAAGTCCGCAGCGAAATGGCTGATTCCAAGCGTGAAGCCGACGCCCGGTTGGCCGACGCGCAGGCAATTTTGAACTCCTTACAGGCCGCAGAGCGCCAGCGCCTCGCGGCCATGGCAGCCAGCGATCGCCAGGCGTCCCTGGCTGCCGCGGCAATTGCGCAGCAGCAGTTCAGCAGCAGTAGCACCAACGGCGGCGGCTACTCGGTTAGCAGCCGTGCGGTTGCCGCAGTCAGGTACGCGCTTTCGCAGGTAGGTGATCGTTATGTTGCGGCGGCATCGGGCCCCACTACATTCGACTGCTCTGGCCTCACGATGAGTGCTTGGCGTCAAGGCGGAGTGTCTTTGCCCCACTACAGCTATTCGCAGTATCAAAAAGCGCGCAAAATTCCACTTAGTGAAGCCCAGCCAGGTGACCTGGTGTTCTACTTTGGCGGCAGCGTGCACCACGTTGGCTTATACATAGGTAACGGCAAGATGGTGCATGCCGCAAACCCCAGTCGTGGAGTAGTTGTTTCAGGTGTCCTCAGCCCTTGGTACGACAAGCACTTCACCGGGATAGGTCGAGTAGTCGGTTAAGACCAGAGGTTTATGAATAAAGTGCAAGGATTTCAGCTTCGCATTCCTTCATGACCACATTTCGCTTTAGTTTTAGCGACGGCGTCATCTGCCCGCCCTCTTCGGTCCAGTCATTAGGCAAGATCACGAACTTCTTGATGGCTTCGGCTTGCGATACCGCCTTATTGCCTTCGTCAATTGCCGCCTGCACCGCGGCATTTAGATCGACATCGGCGGCTAGGTCGGCAACGGTTGCCGAATCTGGTTTCCCCGCCTGCTTGCACCAGGCCGGGAAAGCTTCGGGGTCAATGGTTACCAGCGCCGCGATAAACGGTTGGGCATCGCCCACCACCATGCACTGAGAGACCAGCCAGTTGGCACGAATTCGATCCTCGAGTACCGCAGGTGCCACATTCTTGCCGCCGGAGGTGACGATCAACTCTTTCTTGCGCCCGGTGATTCGGACGAATCCTTTATCGTCAATTTCACCGATATCGCCAGAGTGGAACCAGCCGTCCAGGTCGAGAGCTTCGGCGGTTGCCGCCTCGTTGTTCCAGTAGCCCGCGAATACCTGAGCGCCCGCGAGCATCAACTCACCATCGCTTGCGACTTTCACACTTGCCCCGGGCAGTGGCTGCCCTACGCTGCCTATGCGCAGCGCATGGGGGCGGTTGACCGTGGTAGCGGCACTGGTTTCGGTTAGGCCGTAACCCTCCAAAATCGTGACATCTACCCCGCGGAAGAAGTGGCCCAGACGTTCGCCCAAAGGTGCGCCACCAGAAACCGCCCATTTCATCTTGCCGCCCATCGCCGCACGCACTTTCTTATAGACCAAACGGTCAAAAACGGCGTGCTTCAGCTTTAGGGCTAGGCCGGGCCCACCATCATCAAGGGCTTTGCTGTAGTCGATTGCGACTTGACTCGCTGTGTCGAAAATATGCCCCTTACCGGCGGCAACAGCTTTTTGCTGAGAGGAGTTGTAGATCTTTTCGAACACTCGGGGCACCGCGAGGAAGAAGGTGGGCTGGAAAGTCTGCAGATTAGGTAGTAGCTCCTTGATATCTGCGGTGTGGCCAAGGCGCACCCGAGCGCGCACGCAGCCCAATTGAATTAGTCGTCCAAAGACATGCGCGACCGGCAAGAAAAGCAGCGTGGCGGACCCTTCGGCCAAGAAAACCTCGTCGAGCCCTTGAACTACATTGTCGACCTCGAACATCAAGTTGCTATGTGTGAGCATGCAGCCCTTGGGCCTGCCGGTGGTTCCGGAGGTGTAGATGATGGTGGCAATTGACGCCGGGTTTAGTGTCGCGCGGCGAGATTCGAGTTCGTCATC
>CAMBQX010000086.1 GCA_945870085.1 Bifidobacterium breve
CATGCGCAAACTTATGAAAGTCACCGTAATTGCTGCCGCAGCCGCGGCACTCACCCTGGGTATCACCGCTACCAGCGGGGCCGCGACTTTGACCAAGAACCCAGACCCCACCTTGGTGGTACTTCGGGTACCAACC
This sequence comes from Bifidobacterium breve, assembly GCA_945870085.1. GTDB lineage: Bacteria > Actinomycetota > Actinomycetes > S36-B12 > S36-B12. Next base: position 137 of record CAMBQX010000086.1, read on the forward strand.
CAGGTCTGGATCACCGACGGCGAGGCCATCGTGCTGCAGCAGGAGACTAATAAGACCACCGGCTACTCCTGGAAGGTCAAAGTCGCCGGCGACAAGTCGGCCGTAAAGGTATACGCGGGCCAGTACGAGGCCCCCGCGACTACCGGCATGGTCGGGGTAGCCGGCACCACCACCTGGTACATCAAGGCGCTGGCCCCGGGCCAGGCGGTCCTGAGCTTGATCGCCACCCCACCCGGTGGGGGTTCCCCAACCACCAAGAAGCTGACTATAACGGTCATGAACTAGGTAATTGCTGGGATAGATTCGAACTTATAATTTGGACCCCCGGTCAAATTTGGGGGCCCGATTATGAGGAATCTAGGCTTGCCCATAGACTCAGCAGGCTGATGTGGGGCTTCCCCGTTCGTCCGCCGGCAAATTCTCGGTTTTCCGGGTGTTTAGGCGCGATTCGTGGTGGCACCGCGCACCGCGCAAGTGGTAATCAGCACACCTGGTGAAAGCGGAGGATATGGGCAAGAAAGACGGCGCGATCGAGCTCGAGGGCACGATCACCGAGTCATTGCCCAATGCAATGTTCCGGGTGGAGTTAGACAACGGGCACAAAGTGCTCGCGCACATCAGCGGCAAGATGCGGATGCACTACATCCGGATCCTTCCGGACGATCGAGTGGTAGTAGAGCTTTCGCCCTATGACCTAACGCGCGGCCGGATCGTCTACCGCTACAAGTAAGGCCCAGCACTAGGTATTACCCAAACTGACCGTTCGAACTCTAGGAAGAAGCCATGAAGGTCAAGCCGAGCGTGAAGAAGATCTGCGACAAGTGCAAAGTCATTCGTCGCCACGGTCGTGTCATGGTGATCTGCGAGAACGTTCGACACAAGCAGCGCCAAGGCTAAATGCCCTGACGTCGTAAGGCGGGCTTTCGGGGAGACAACCCGAACACCTGAAAAATATGCAGAACCCGACCCCTTGCGAGCGCAAGGACGACACCTTCGGACACGAGGCCGAAGACCTGCCTTGGCGGGCAGGACTGGTTCTGTACCCATACCCCGTGCATTAGTAGAAGAGAGAACGCCCCTATGGCAAGACTTGTTGGTGTCGACCTGCCGCGCGATAAGCGCATGGCGGTTGCACTCACGTACATCTATGGCATTGGCCGCTCCCAAGCAGCGAAGGCACTCGAAGCGACCGGAGTGAGCCCGGAACTTAGGTCCTCGGAGCTAAACGATGAGCAACTCGTCGCCCTTCGTGACTGGATTGATGTCAACCTCAAAGTTGAAGGCGATCTCCGCCGCGAGGTTGCTGCTGATATCCGCCGCAAGGTCGAGATTGGTTGCTACCAGGGAATCCGTCACCGTCGCGGCATGCCGGTTCGTGGTCAACGAACCCACACCAATGCTCGTACCCGTAAGGGTCCGCGCAAGACCGTCGCCGGAAAGAAGAAGGTCGGCAAGTAAGCCGTCCCTTCACCCCAAAAACCCCAGACGAGAATCCCAGGAGAGCGATCAATGGCCCCGAAGTCAGGCAGCAAAGCCCCAGCCAAGAAGGTGCGGCGCAAGGAAAAGAAGAACGTGGCACACGGCCATGCTCATATCAAGAGCACCTTCAACAACACCATCGTGTCGATCACTGATCCCACGGGTGCGGTCATCGCATGGGCGAGTGCCGGCCAGGTTGGATTTAAGGGCAGCCGTAAGTCCACCCCATTCGCCGCGCAGCTCGCAGCTGAGGCCGCAGCGCGCCGGGCAATGGAGCACGGGATGCGCAAGGTCGATGTCTTCGTCAAAGGTCCAGGCTCAGGCCGCGAAACGGCCATTCGGTCATTACAGGCAACGGGCCTTGAAGTTGGCTCGATTTCCGATGTCAGTCCGGTACCCCACAACGGTTGCCGCCCATCCAAACGTCGACGCGTCTGATCGCGCAGAGAATCACTGAGAGCTAGGAGAACAATTACCCATGGCGCGATATACCGATGCGGATTGCAAGCGCTGCCGCCGCGAAAAAATGAAGCTCTTCCTCAAGGGCTCTAAGTGCGAGTCACCCAAGTGCCCATTTGAGAAGCGTCCTTACCCCCCCGGCCAGCACGGTCGCGGTCGCTCAAAGGACAGTGAATACCTGCTGCAGCTTCGGGAGAAGCAAAAGGCCACCCGGATGTATGGGGTGCTCGAGAAGCAGTTCTCGAATTACTACCTAGAGGCCCAGCGCCAATCGGGCAAGACCGGTGAGAATCTCCTGCGCATTTTGGAGTCGCGCCTTGACAACGTCGTGTTCCGGGCTGGGTTTGCTAAGTCACGCGACATGGCCCGCCAGTTGGTTACTCACGGCCACATGTTGGTCAATGGTCACAAGGTCAATATCCCTTCGTACCGCGTTTCGCCGAACGACATCGTTGAGGTGCGCGTTGGTTCACGCGAGATGACCCCATTTGTCATCGCTCACGCTGAAATCGGCGATCGCCCGGTGCCGGCATGGCTCGAGGTGATTCCGTCGCAGATGCGCATTTTGGTGCATTCGCTGCCGGCGCGCGCAGTTATCGACACCCAGGTCAACGAACAACTGATCGTCGAGCTCTACTCCAAGTAATTCGAGATCGAGCCACCCGGTTCGATCTCACACGGCAATATCGCGATGTCATATATCGGTCGTCGCGGGAAGGAAGTACCTCGTGCTTATTAGTCAGCGACCAATCCTTACCGAAGAGCCAATCAGCGAGTTCCGCTCGCGTTTTGTACTTGAGCCACTGGAGCCAGGATTCGGCTATACCCTGGGGAACTCACTTCGCCGCACGCTGTTGTCTTCGATACCGGGTGCCGCAGTGACGAGTCTGCGAATCGATGGTGTCCTTCATGAGTTCACGACGATTCCGGGTGTCAAGGAAGATGTCACCGAGGTAATCCTCAACATCAAGCAACTTGTGGTTTCGAGTGAGCATGATGAGCCAGTTGTTATGTACCTTCGTAAGCAGGGCCCCGGTGATGTAACAGCCGCTGATATTCAGCCACCCGCGGGCGTTGAAGTCCATAACCCCAACCTGCATATTGCGACTTTAAATGGCAAGGGCAAGCTCGAGATCGAGCTCGTAGTAGAGCGCGGCCGCGGCTATGTCTCGGCAACTTTGAACAAGCAGGCCGGTCAGGAGATCGGCCGGATCCCGGTTGACTCGATCTACTCACCGGTGCTCAAGGTCACCTACAAGATCGAGGCCACCCGCGTTGAGCAGCGCACCGACTTCGACAAGTTGGTCATTGACGTTGAGACAAAGCAGTCCATGCGCCCACGCGATGCGATTGCGTCAGCAGGTAAGACTCTGGTCGAGCTGTTCGGTTTGGCGCGCGAGCTCAACCTCGAGGCTGAAGGTATCGACATCGGCCCATCGCCGACCGACTCGTTCGTGGCTGAGCAGTTGTCCACGCCGATCGAGCAACTTGATATGACGGTTCGTTCATACAACTGCCTAAAGCGTGAGGGCATCCATACGGTTGGTGAACTAATCACCCGTAGTGAGGCCGATCTACTTGACATTCGCAACTTCGGCACCAAGTCAATTGACGAAGTCAAGGTCAAGCTCACCAGCCTAGGCCTAGGGCTTAAGGACAGCCCGCCCGGATTTGATCCAGGTGCCGCCGTCTACTACGAAGATGATGATTACGACGATGAGGATTTCGAGCCTTTGGCGGTAGCCGAAGTCGCTCAGCCAGTTTTCGTTGTTGAAGAAATCGTCGAGGACGACTCGGCTTTTGCCGAGGATGAGCGACTTTAATCCAGCTGTAACCACTGAACGCATTTCGACAGGAGAAGCACAATGCCTACGCCAACTAAGGGTCCTCGTCTGGGCGGGAGCCCGGCCCACCAGCGGTTAATGCTGGCCAACTTGGCAACCGCGTTGTTTGAGCACGGCAAGATCACGACGACGGAAGCCAAGGCCAAGCGCCTGCGCCCCCTCGCCGAGCGCTTAATCACTTTCGCCAAGCGTGGAGATCTTCATGCTCGGCGCCGGGTGCTGACGGTGGTCCGCGATAAGTCAGTGGTGCATACCCTTTTCACCGAAATTGGACCGAGTTTCGCAACTCGTACGGGTGGCTACACCCGAATTACCAAGATCGGACCCCGCAAGGGCGATAACGCACCCATGGCCGTTATCGAATTGGTTGAGCCGCTGACCGAGCAGGTGATTGCTGAGGCAACAGCTGCGGCCAAGCGCGCCGCCAAGACGGTGACCCCGGTCGCCGAAGAAATTGACGCCGCCGAAGCAGCGTCGGAAAAGTCCTGACCGAACATCATGCTTTGCAGCAGCCCGCCGCCGGATCATCCGGTAGCGGGCTGTTTCATGTTGACCCGATGATTCGATTCCGGCTGGACATCGCCTACGACGGTCGGGATTTTGCCGGCTGGGCGCGGCAGCGCGAACTGCGCACGGTGCAAGGTGTTCTTGAGCAAATGCTCGCGAACTTAGTTGGCGCTGAGGTTGAAATCACGTGCGCGGGGCGCACCGACGCTGGCGTGCATGCTCGCGGTCAGGTGGCCCACGTTGATGTGAGCAATTGGCCAACCGACTTAGACACCTGGCGGCTCAATCGGGCATTACCCGAGGACATCAGAGTACTAGCCATAAGCGCCGTCCCGAATGAGTTTGACGCTAGGTTCTCGGCCCTGTGGCGCAGGTACACCTATCGAGTTTCGGATAGCCCGATCGGCCCTGCCCCACTTGACCGAGGGCAGGTGCTGCAATGGGGTAAGGCGCTCGACCTTGAACTAATGAATTCAGCATCTCGGCCGCTACTCGGCGAGCACGACTTCACCGCCTATTGCAAGATGCGTGAAGGAGCATCGGCGGTTAGGGAGTTGCTGGATCTGCATTCTCAAAGAGTCGGCAGAGACATTGTGATCACCGTTACCGCAGATGCCTTTTGTCATTCGATGGTGCGTAGTTTGATTGGTGCACTTTTGCCGGTTGGCGATGGACGTAAGCCGGTCACTTGGCCATTTGAAATGCTCACCTCAGGTATTCGGGGAGCCACCGTGATGCCGCCATTCCCGTTAGTACTCGAGGAAGTCGGTTATCCGCCTGATGGACAACTACTGGATCGGCAATTACAAACGAAGCAACGCCGAACCTTAGGTGAGCCAGAGTCGTGAGTCACATTGATGTTCAGCACGTTAGCTACAGCCTCCCCGATGGCCGGGTACTTCTAGACGACATCACATTTCGTATTCCAGGCGGTGCGGTAGCTGCACTAGTTGGCCCAAACGGAGCCGGCAAGACCACGCTACTTCGAATGATTGCCGCTGATATCTCACCGGACTCCGGCGCGATTGTGCACAGCGGCCGGCTCGCGGTGATGAGGCAATTCATCGGGCAGATGCACGAAGGCACGGTCCGTGATTTATTGCTTACGGTGAGTCCTCCACTGCTTCGAAATGCGGCGGCCGATCTTGACGCCGCTGAACTGCGCCTGCTGGAAACCGATGACGAACCTTCACAAATGTCTTATGCGGGGGCCATTGCAGATTTTGGCGATGCAGGTGGCTATGAAGCCGAAGTGACTTGGGATGTGGTGTCGATGGCCGCGATGGGGGAGACTTTCGAAACTGTTCGCAATCGCCGCGTGAGCACCCTTTCGGGTGGTGAGCAAAAGCGGATAGTGCTCGAGTACTTATTTCGCGGAGTCGAGGAGGTGCTGTTACTCGATGAGCCGGATAACTACCTAGATGTGCCGGGTAAAATCTGGCTTGAGCACCAACTCAAAACGACGGCGAAAACAGTGCTCTTAATCTCACATGATCGTGAATTACTAAATCAAGCAGCAACCCATGTTGTCAGTGTCGAGTTGGGTGCCGCCGGCAATAGCGTCTGGGTGCACGGGGGCAATTTCGATTCATTCCATGAGGCGCGTCGTGAGCGCTTCTCGCGCTTGGAAGAGCTGCGACGCAGGTGGGACGAAGAACTTATAAAACTACGTGCCTTGGTTTTGACTCTGCGTGAAAAAGCGAAGTTCAACGATGGTCTGGCCTCGCGGTATCAAGCCGCGGTCACTCGGCTGAAAAAGTTCGAGGAGGCTGGGCCACCACTTGAGGTGCCACGTGAGCAGAACGTAAACATGCGTCTACACGGTGGTCGCACGGCAAAACGCGCGGTCGTTGCCCAGCGCCTTGGACTAACCGGGCTCACCGAAGCATTTGATCTGGAGATTTGGTTCGGTGAGCGATTAGCGGTTCTTGGCGCTAACGGCTCCGGTAAGTCCCATCTACTTCGGCTCCTTGCCCGCGGCGGGTCAGACCCAGACATCGAACATCAACCGGTGAGTGAGGTAGCGATACCCGAAGTTGCGCATAGTGGCTCGGTGCGTTTAGGTTCGCGGGTGCGGCCGGGGTGGTTCGCCCAGACCCATGTGCGACCTGATCTAGCGGGGCGAACCCTGCTTGAGGTGCTACATCGCGGGGATGGGCGGCGGGTAGGGCTGCCCCGGGAATTGGCGGCTCGGGCCTTGGACCGCTATGAGTTGGCCGCGGCCGGGGAGCAAGTTTTCGATACTTTGTCCGGGGGTCAGCAGGCGCGCTTCCAGATACTGCTCCTAGAGCTCTCTGGGGCGACAATGCTGCTACTTGATGAGCCCACAGACAACTTGGACCTAGCCAGCGCCGAGGCCCTAGAGATCGGCCTAAATGCCTTTGACGGAAGTGTGGTGGCCGTGACCCACGACCGCTGGTTTGCCCGCAATTTCGATAGATTCTTGATCTTTGGCAGGGACGGCTCGGTGGCGGTGTCCGATGAACCAGTTTGGTCCGACTGGTGAAGATTACCGGGGATTCACCGGGTAGGCACACCCGATTTGGTGGGCGCCTGCTTCCGTGGGTACCCTTGGGGTCGCGCTTGGAGTTCGGTCCCGGATTTGATCCCGGGGTCCTGCTTCGGCCGGCCAAAAGCGTACTGAGAATGCACAAAAAACTGTAGTCCCAACGAGCGAATGTAAAGGTGGCGTCCCGTGCGCACGTACAGCCCCAAGTCTGGTGAGATCACCCGCACCTGGCACGTTATAGACGCAACCGACATCGTGCTCGGCCGCCTCGCCTCCCAAGCTGCGACATTGCTAAGAGGCAAGCACAAGACCATCTTCGCGCCACATGTTGATACCGGTGACTTCGTCATAATCATCAACGCTGAGAAAGTTGCGTTGACCGGATCAAAGAAGCAGCAGAAGATGGACTACCGCCACTCGGGTTTCCCGGGCGGCCTGCGCGCAACAAACTACGCCGAACTTTTGGAGACTAATCCGCGCCGCGTGCTTGAAAAGGCCGTCAAGGGGATGCTCCCGCACAACAAGCTCGGCCGTCAGCAGATCAAGAAGCTGAAGGTGTACTCCGGGTCTGAGCACCCACACACGGCCCAGCAACCGCTGCCGTTCACGATTTCCCAGGTCGCTCAGTAATTTCCGGC
>CAMBQX010000087.1 GCA_945870085.1 Bifidobacterium breve
GGGACGACATTGAAGGCGCGACGCATTACGTGGCGCACCAACCCAGCCGCGACGGTGTCGGCGGTGACGCGATCAACAAGTAGAAACCCACCGGTGTCGCGGCAAAGTGCATAAGGATCCATCGGGATTGGTTTGTCCGTGGCAATTTCAACTCGACCGACATCATTCATATTAAGTAGTCGGGCGGCATGCTCAAAACCAGATTCAACATCTAGTTGGAATCGCACGCTGGTGACGGTCGCGGGCACCGACCTAGACCCCGAAACCAGCAGGTAGGAGCGGCCGTGGGCTAAAGGTTCTTCGCTTAGCCAGACAAGGTCAGCGCCAAATCGGTCAGCAGGCTGCACTAGACCCGGACCGCTTGCGGCAAGGAGATCACCTCGAGTTACGTCAACCTCATGATCCAAGGTCAAAGTTACTGCTTGCCCCGCGACCGCCTTGGCTAAATCCTTTTCATAAGTAACGATGCGATCAATAATTGCCGTTCGGCCGGAGTCTGCGACGGTGATCTCATCACCTGGCGAGATCTCACCGGCCACGACCGTACCGGCATAACCCCGGAAATTACCTTCCGCGCGCACCACGAACTGAACGGGGAACCGAAAAGGTGCCGCTGTGGTCTCGGCGATCGGAACCCAAGCCGATAAGAACTCCAACAGATGCGGACCTTCATACCAAGGCATCGTTGCTGCCGAGGCGGTAACGTTTTCGCCCGCGAACGCACTAAGTGGGATCGCGACCACCTGCGGTACACCCAATCGCGATGCAGTGGCTTTAACCTCTTCGACTAATTGCTCAAAAGTGCCACGGTCATAATCAATTAGATCCATCTTGTTCACCGCAATCACCACCGTCTTGACACCCATTAAGGCGCAGACGGTTAAATGCCGATGCGTTTGCTTGCGTACCCCACGCGCAGCGTCAACCAGCAGCACGGCGACATCTCCATTTGAAGCTGCTACCGCCATATTGCGGGTGTACTGCTCATGCCCTGGGGCATCGGCAATCAGCACGCGGCGGCCATTAGGCAAGTTCATATGTCGGTATGCAACATCGATAGTGATGCCCTGCTCGCGTTCGGCTTCTAGGCCATCGGTCAGAAGTGAGAAATCAACTTCGCCCACCGGAATGGTCGAACCACCACGCCGGGTTTGGCGGGCATACTCGAGTTGATCAGCGGGAACGCTGCCGGTTTCAGCCAGTAACCGACCAATGAGGGTCGATTTACCGTCATCAACCGAACCGCAGGTAACTAGGTGCAAGACCGGGGTTAGCGATGTAGCCATCAGAAGTAGCCCTCCGCCTTCTTGGACTCCATCGAACTGCCACCTTCTCCGTCGATCAACCTGCCGGCGCGCTCTGAAACATTTGATGACTCCATCTCGGCGATTAGATCAGCGATCGTGTCGGCCGTGGACTCCACCGCCCCACTGAGTGGATAGCAGCCGAGAGTACGAAAACGCACGGAACGCAGCTGTGCTTGCTCGCCCTCGCGCAGCGGGAATCTGTCATCATCGACCATGATCAGCACGCCATCGCGCTCCACTACCGGGCGGGGCTTGGCTAGATACAAAGATGGAATCGGGATGTCTTCGCGCTCGATATAACGCCAGACATCAAGTTCGGTCCAATTGGAAAGCGGAAACACCCGCATACTTTGACCCTCGGATAGCGTCGTGTTTGCCGTACGCCAGAACTCTGGGCGTTGCTTCCGCGGGTCCCAGCGGTGCCCCGGCTCCCGAAGGCTGAAAATCCGCTCCTTGGCGCGACTGCGCTCTTCATCACGGCGGGCACCGCCAATTGCGGCATCAAACCCATACTTATCAATACCTTCACGAAGGGCCACGGTCTTCATTAGCCGCGTGTACTCGTGAGTGCCGTGGGTAAATGGTGAAACACCTTCTGACATCGCGGCTTCATTCTTTGCAATCCGTAGATCAAGGCCAAGTTGTTCCGCGCGAAGGTCGCGAAATTCAATCATCTCGCGGAATTTCCAGGTGGTATCGATATGCATAACCGGAAATGGCAGGGGTGCTGGCGCGAAAGCCTTAAGAGCTAGATGGAGCAGCACCGAGGAGTCTTTGCCAATGCTGTAAAGCAAAACCGGGTTCCGAAAAGCTGCCGCGGTTTCACGGTAAATGTGGATTGCCTCAGCTTCAAGTTCATCAAGCACTGCTATATATGGAACGGCTAACTCGGTCATGCTTCGGAAAGCACCTCCATGCTTGCCGATAACGTGCCATTCCCGAAAGTGGGATCTGCTCCTTGGGCCGCAATTGCCGCAGCCCGTGCTGCGCGCCTTGCCTCCGCGCCCGCATAAGCCTCTTGTGCAAAATCGGGATCCACCGGAACCGACGGCACGAGGGCGACCGGATGGAGCCCGGTGAGCCAGGCATCAAGTTCGGGGCCAGATTCGTATGAGGTGATCAAGCAATATCTGGGCTCATTGCCCGCGTGCCAAACTGCGTGAAAAAGCCGCTGGGTATCAATAACTACTTGGGCGCCGGCCGGCAAGGGGATTCGCGTTTCGGTCGCCGGGTCATCCTTGTCTTCACGCAGGATCATCACTGAGTCACGGTTATCAGTCAGATTACAAAAAGCTCGGACGATCCACCCGGTACCTTCGGGATTTAGTCGATTATTGTCATCGCGGTGCAGGTTGTAGATCGCATCCGCATAGGTGTTTGGCTGTAATTCGATAACCCGACAGCGGCCAATATTTGCACCCGGCTCTTTTGCCCGCTCGGTTAATCTGGGAGCAAGTGCCACATTCTCTGGCACCCAAACCCCATCTTTGTCGGTCTTGGGGGGGATGTGGTTCCAGAATCCATCGCATTCCATCTCACCGTACGCACTAGCCAGCGGCGCGAATCGGGTCTCACCGGATGACTTCCAGTCAACGAAAACCAAATTCTCCCACTCGCGGACATCTTGTGACTGGTCATAGGAATCCAACACGACATAACCGGTCTGCTCAAAGATCGGTAGTTTCAGGTAAGTCATTGGTCCCCTTCTTTCTCGCGAACGTTATGTAATTCTTGCACGCCGACGGGCTGCGTCCGAGTACAGACATACGGCTACCGCCGATGCAATATTTAGGGATTCAGCCGATCCATGAATTGGGATACGAACCCGGACATCGGCCGCCTCCTGAAGATCGGCACCGACCCCGTGGGCTTCTGACCCAAACACCCACACCGTGGGATTCATCACAGGGGCCGAATCCAGCCACTCAAACAACTCACGTTCACCATCTGCCGCCGTTGCCACGAGCACTGCACCCTGCTGCCGCGCTACTGCGACTAGGTGATCTGCGCGCACCTGAGGCACCACCGGTAAATGAAATATTGAGCCCGCGCTCGCCCGTACGCATTTGCCGTTGAATGGATCCACAGACTCACCTGTTAACAGCACTGCGCGCGCACCAGCCGCATCGGCGGTTCGAATAATTGTGCCGACATTGCCGGGATCAGAGACCTGATCGAGTACCACCAAAACTGAAGGTCGATCGGCCATAATTTCATCAAGGGTGGGGATCTCCATCCCGCAGGTGGCAAGCCAACCCTGGGGTGACTTGGTTTCTGCCATCGCCTCGAGGACGCCTTCAGACACAATCGTTATTTCAACGTCTGCGGCACGCGCCGCCTGCATGATCTCGCCCCAGCGCTCCATCGCGCCGGTGGTCACAAACACCTGGCGAATATCGGCTCGATGCGCAAATGCCTCACGCAAGGCCTGCGGACCCTCAACAATAAATGCTTGAGAGTCCTTGCGGCCGGCCTTGGTCTGCAGTTTTTTGACCGCAGTCACCGTTGCCGATCGCCGAGAAGTTAGATCAGCCGGCGCCACGAACTTTTAGGACGCAGGAACTGCAGCGCGAGCAACCTCGACAAGCACGGCGAATGCCGGCGCGTCATTAACCGCAAGTTCTGCAAGCATGCGGCGATCAACTTCAACGCCAGCAGCCTTAAGACCTTGGATCATGCGGTTATAGGTCATCCCATTGGCGCGAGCGCCGGCGTTGATACGTTGGATCCAAAGGCGGCGGAAATCACCTTTACGCGCGCGACGATCCGCATACGCGTAGACGAGTGAGTGAGTGACCTGCTCCTTAGCCTTGCGATACAAACGTGAACGTTGCCCACGGTAGCCGCTGGCGCGCTCAAGGATCTCACGACGCTTCTTGTGCGCATTTACTGCGCGTTTCACACGTGCCATGTCAGTCTCCTGAAAACGAGGTGGATGGTTGGACGAAAGTGACTAGCGGCCTAGCAGTTTCTTGACCCTCTTGCGGTCTGCCGGAGCGACCACCTGATCCGACTCAAGGCGACGGGAGCGCTTGGCGGACTTGCTTTCCATCAGGTGACGGCGATTAGCCTGCTCATGGGTGATTTTCCCGGAGCCGGTGATCTTGAATCGCTTCTTCGCACCACTGTGCGTCTTTTGCTTCGGCATATCGTCCTCGCTTGTCTAGGGAAGTACCTTGGTCCGACTCGTTATTCGGCTTTACTTAGCTGCTGCTGCATCTAACTCTTCTACCACTTCGGTCACAACCTCGGTCACGGCTTCGGCTTCGGCCACTCCTTCGAGAGCAAACTCTGCTCTCGGTTCGCGTCGAACTGAGTCTGGCTTACGTCGTAGCGGTGCAAGAACCATGATCATGTTGCGGCCGTCTTGCTTTGGTGTTGCTTCAACAAAACCTATTTCACCAACATCATCGGCAAGTTTGGCTAATAACCGAAGTCCAAGTTCTGGGCGACTTTGCTCGCGACCACGGAACATGATCGTGATCTTGACTTTGTCACCCGACTTGAGGAACCGCTCGATGTGACCCTTCTTGGTCTCGTAATCGTGCGGATCGATCTTCGGTCGAAGCTTCATTTCCTTGATAACGGTGTGAATCTGATTGCGCCGAGACTCGCGCTCCTTCATGGCTGCTTCGTATTTGAATTTTCCGAAGTCCATAAGTTTGCAAACCGGCGGCTTTGACATCGGGGCCACCTCGACCAGGTCGAGATCTGCTTCAACTGCCAATCGCAACGCATCCTCGATGCGAACGATGCCTACCTGCTCACCATTTGGTCCGACAAGTCGAACTTCAGGCACGCGGATTCGGTCATTTATCCTGGGCTCGACGCTGATGGTGCCTCCAAGCTGTAGTGGGCTGATCTACCCCGGAAACCACAGTGACCTCCGGCGCGGTGCACGGAGGTCTCGGCAAGGCTAAACAACGCGCCAAGTTACAGCGCTCTGCTGAGCACATGACCCGTGACACCTTTTTAACCAGCTGAACAATCTGCTTGCGCAGCTGGCGGTGTACGGGTGGGAGCCGAGGCTCCGCTTACATGATCTGGCCTAGGCCAAGTCAATCCGCAGAAGCGTACCAGCCCGTCAGTGAATCAATAAACCGCGCTTCAACGGGAGCACCGTTAGGAGTTGACACAGGCCCACCACGGCTAGGAATTCAAAGACCAGGGGCCAAGAATCCCAGACCTGCAAAATCACCCCGGTTAGCAGTGGCCCGAGGGCGGCCAGCGCATAGCTGACGAAAAAAGCCATGGCGGTGAGCCGGGCTGCCCCGGCCGCATCCACGCAATACTCGCTGAGTAGCACTAATCCAAGGGCAAAAGTGCCGCCTAGGCCGATCCCGCCAACAATGAGCACCCCAGCGGTGAGGAAGCCGGGAGCTAGCCCAATTAGCAGCAGCGCCGCCGAGCTGATCAACACCACGAAGGAGTACATGGAGCGGCGAAATCTAGTTCGGTCAGCCAATGGGGGCAAGACGAGAGCGGCGATCACCATCGCCACCGTGAATAATCCAAATAGTCCACCGCCGGCGGCCTGATCCCACCCCCGTTCGTCATATGAGGCAGCCAGCCAGGCCACGGTGCTGTAGAAAATGACTGAATTTAGGGCTAAGAACATGGTCAAAGCCCAAGCGGTTTTGTTGCGCCAAGGCAGGGCTCTAAGTCGCACAGTCGAGCTTGGCGCCCGCTCATGACCCCCGGCGGGCCGCTCAATGACGATCCACCCGATCAGGGCAACAAGTGCGGGAATAGCCCAAAAAGCCAAGGCGATAGTCCAAGAATGTGTCCAGATGGCGATTGGCACCGTGAGCGCCCCGCCGATCCCGGCCCCCAGCGTGAGGGCCGCACTCCAGATACCGGTTGCCCGGCCAACCGCACCGGGTACTTGCTCCCGAACGATGCCGGGTACCAAACCGGCGGCTAAGGCGATGCCCACCCCGGCGAGAAATGCGGAGAAATACAAAACCCCGGGCACAGCACCCAAGAGGCGCATGAGCAACGCGAAAACCAAAATACCGAGAGCAATTGCCACCGTGCGGTCGCGGCCGAACCGGTTCGAAACCGCCGGAACCGCGAGCGCAAAAATCCCCATACAAAGCACCGGGATAGTAGTAAGTGCCCCAAGTTCTACGTCATTCCAGCCCAGTTCTGCCCGGATTTCCACAATTACTTCGGGAACACTTGAAATTGCCGCCCGTAGGTTGGCCGCCACCAAAACGAGCCCGAGCATAGGAGCGAAGGCCAAGGGCACCCGTGCGGTCGATCCTTGGGGTGAGATCACTTGCTGAATACTCCACCCGTACCCTCACGCCATGGCATCGGGGGGCAAGAAGTTGGCGCGACCGGCGTTTGCCGATGATGATGGCTCACCGGATTTAGAGTTGCGAACTGCACTGATCTCCCCTACCGATTCATTGATCGCACTCTTGAAAACCAGTCGACTCTTGGTGGCGGTGGTGGCAGTTGCAGGTGAGACCAGCGCCGACGGCTCAGACAAGAGTAGCCACCTGGCAGCGGTTTCGATGATCAACGATGCTGGACAAAAGGGCTTGCTGGCATTCACCGGGGTGGACTCACTCGCCATTTGGGATCCAACCGCGCGACCGGTGCCGGTGCTCGGTGCTGAAGCAGCGCAATCAGCGATCGTCGATGGGGCTGAGGCACTTGTTATTGATGTCGCGGGGCCGCAGCGCTACGTCGTGACCGGTATTGCCCTCGTTGAATTAGCAGTTGCGGACTAAAGGCGGCAAGCGTGGATGTCGGTGACCAAGATTCCGCGAGCCCCTAGGTCATACAGCTCATCCATGACCCGGTGCACATCAGCACTCGGCACCATCGCGCGCACAGCCCGCCAATTTGGGTCATGCAGTGCCGAAATCGTCGGTGACTCTATGCCGGGTGTGATAGCACATGCATTTTCGAGTGACTCAAATCTAATGTCGTAGTCAACAAGTACGAATGAGCGCGCGACCATGACTCCGCTTAGGCGCCGGACGAATGTTTCAACAGCCGGATTCACTTGCGCATCGCGGCGCTGGATCAATAATGCTTCGGAGACGAGTAGTGGTTCACCTATTAACTCAAGACCAGCACGCTTAATAGTTGCTCCCGTGGCAACGACATCGGCAATGGCATCGGCGACACCCAGGGCCACCGCATTCTCGACAGCACCATCAAGGCGGACCACTCGTGCCGAAATACCGTGCTCGGTGAGCCACGAATCAAGTAATCCCGAGTACGAAGTTGCGATACGGAG
>CAMBQX010000088.1 GCA_945870085.1 Bifidobacterium breve
CGCGATCACCTTCATCTGGCTGACATAGGCGTTCGTGGTGTCTTGGATCGGCACCAGGAAGCTCGGCGTGTAAACACCCTTGAGCAGCGTGTTGCCCGCGGCACCGAGAGCGGCGCCAACAACCGATGGGTCAGAGCCGACCGAGGTGATCATCCACGTCGGTGCGAATGCTGACTTGGCGGCGGTGCCGAGCAACTGAGCAGTTGCCGACGTAACACCGAAGAAGACAACCAACTCGCAGCCGGCTGCCTTCAACTTTGCGACCTGCGAAGTAAATGGCGCAACCTGCTGGCCCGAGTAGTAAGACGTCTCGGCAGTGAAAGTCGTACCGGCAGCGGCGAAACCTACCTTGGCGTTATCGCCGAATTCACCGTCCTGGAAGAACAGGCACTTTTTCTTGGCATTAAGGGTGGCGTCATTGGCCATGTAGTAGCCCATGACTTTTGCTTCCACCACATACGACGGGAAGAATGGGAAAGTCATCGGGTACTTCGATGGATTATCGAAGTTCGATGAGCCGGTGTTGACGAATACGTCTGGGATTCCGCGACGGTTCAGGTCAGCAACTACCGCAGAGTGAGACGGGGTACCGAGTGCACCAAACATCGCAAAAATTTTGTTACTAAGAATCAACTGGTTCGTCTGCTTCTTGGTCAGCGCTGGGTTGTACTGATCATCAAGGTAGACATAATTGATTTTACGTCCGTTGATGCCGCCATTTGAATTGACGTAATCGAAGTACGCCTTCGCAGCCGGAGCTACATACATATAGCCAGGGGAGGCGGGGCCGGTTAGCGGTGTGGTCGTGCCGATCACGATCTCGGTTTTTGAGACACCGGGATCAGTTGCCTGAATCCTTGCTGCTTGGGCTGGAACTGCTGCGGCAAGCGCAAGTGCTGCCACGGCTCCAGCGGCGACCACGCGGGCCGCATAGGTGGTTCTCACGTATTTCCTCCCGTTTAACTTTCCCCCCTGAATTAGGGGAGAGGCTCGGCTGCGGACACGCATGGTGCGTGCTCGGTATATCTCTACGCTACTAGCCAGTAACCTTTGGTTCAGATGTTATTTGTAAAAGGTACGGCGAATTTGGCCGGTTGTCGCGCTGAAAAACTCACAAAAAGGACAAATAGGAAAGTTACTTGGCAGAGCGGGACTTGGCCAGCAAGCGTCGGGTGCCATCCTTCAGGCTCCCCAAGATGCCACCGGGTGCAATTAATACCACCAGCACCACCAGGAGGCCATAAACCAGGTTTGGCGCATTGTCGGTGACATTGGCCGGCCAGCCGCGATCCCCGGCAATATTGAATACCAACTGCGGCAGGGCGACCAGCAGTACACCACCGATGATCGCGCCACCCAGGGAGGCTCGGCCACCGAGCACCACACCTACCAGTAGCGATAAGGAGAGCCCGAGCCCAAAGGCCCCTGGCCCGACGTAACTGATAATCTGCGCGAATACGGCGCCGGCAATGGCGGCAAAGAAGCTGCTGACCACGAATGCCGAGATCTTTGACCCGGCCGGGGAAATCCCGGAAACGGCAGCGGCGACTTCATCGTCGCGGACCGCGCGCCAAACCCGGCCCTGGCGCCCGCGCACCAAGTTGAGCGCCAAGAAGCCGATGATGCAGGCCGCGGTAACAGCGAGTGAGGCTTGCCAGCGCTCGAGGACAAAGGCACCGCCTGCTAGTAGTGCATCACCGCCTGCGATCGGGTCAATGTCAGTTGGGAGCGCGACATCTGATGGCAGCGCAGAGACACTTGGTGCACTTTCGGCACTGGGGAAGTTGTCGGCGGTCAGCATGTCGCCAGCGGCAGGGGAGCTTTCGGCACTGGGGAAGTTGTCGGCGGTCAGCATGTCGCCGGCGCCGGCTGTTTCAGTATCGAGTGGCGCTTGCTCGAGCGGCGCTTGCTCGAGTGGTGCTTGCTCCAGTGGCACCTCATCTAACGGTGCCTCATCAATTGGCGCCAATTCCACGGTGGGTGCGTAACCACCTGTGGGATAAGGCACCGTGAGCATCAGCCCGGTCTCGCCACCGAAGATTTCGGGGAACCGGGTCGCGATGGCTGGGATTCCCACGGCGATGCCAAGAGTCAAACCGGCAAGGTAAGGCCCGCGCAGTCGAGCACCTATCCAGCCGATGATGAGACCGACCGCGATACCGCCGAAGCCGGCAAAGATCATCGACCAGATTGGATTCCATTGCCATCCAAGAATTGGCACGGTCTGCCAGTTGAGGCTGGTAAGCGCAAACACATAGCCGCCAATTGCCATTAGCGCACCATTACCCAAGGACACCTGACCGGATAAGCCGACAAGAATCACCATGCCGAACATTGCGGTCGCATACATCGCAGCGAGTGCGAGGTAGTAGCTCATTAGCGGATCGATGCCATCGTTGATTCGCATCAACGCGGCCCAAATCACAAAAACTATGGCTAGATGACTTAAGAAACGGGCGCCCGGAAGACGCAGCAAGTTCACCATGCTCGCCCCTAGACCGATCGAGCTTTGTGGTGGCTGAAGATGCCTTCAGGCTTGAGAATCAAATTCAGGGCCAGCAACAACAAGGCCACCACCGGTGCATTCCCAGAGTCGCTGTATCCGGATACCAAGGAGATGATCAAGCCGGTGAAAACACCAATGGAGATTGCGCCTATCAAGGAGTCGAGGCCGCCGATGACGGCGACGGTGAAGGCGTAGACCAGCAGGATGTCGAAACTATTCGGTGAAATCGTCGAGACGGGCGCTACGAGAATCCCGGCGACGGCGCCGACTGAACCAGCGAGGGCCCAGCCGAAAGTCAGGACACGTGAGACCCTGACCCCGGAAAGTTTTGCCACCTCCGGGTTGAATGCTGCCGCGCGCATCGATAGTCCAAGTGAGGTCTTGGTGAAGAGCAGGGTGAGGCCAAGAACAAGCAATGCGGTGATACCGATGACCACGAAGTCATAGATCGAGATCGGCCAGACCCGGCCGGCAAACTCGATACCGGAGTTATTAAATGGCTGCGGAAATGCCTGACTGCCACCCGGCCAAATCATGCCCGCCGCAGCCTGTAAGGCGATGAGTACGCCAAACGTTGCGATGATCGCACCGGATGTGTCATTTCTTTTCACGGGGCGAAGTACTAGGTATTGGACAATCACCCCAAGTACCGCGCCGGCGGCCAGAGCCCCGATTAAAGCGATATACCAAGATCCTGTCCAGGTCTGAATAGAAAGCGCGATGAAGGTCGTGAACATCGCCTGCCCAACCTGCGCAAAGTTGACCACGCGCGTTGATCGCCAAATGAGGACCAAGGCGAGTGCCATCAGCGCGATGATCGCGCCCGACCCGAGGCCACCTAGGACGTAGTCAATGAATGTTGTCATGTGTCACCTCCTAATAGCCCAAATAGGCATGTCGAAGTTGTTCATCTGCCGCGATTTCTGCACCACTGCCGACCATCACTACTTTTCCGAGGTTTAGGACGACACCCGTAGTTGCAACGCGTAAGGCGGTAACGGCGTTTTGCTCAACGAGCAGTACAGCTAGGTCTGATTCACTAGCGAGTCGACTCACAAGTTCGAGAATCTGCGTGACGATGAGTGGTGCTAGGCCAAGTGAGGGTTCATCAAGTAGTAGCACCCGTGGATCCGACATCAGGGCCCGGCCAATTGCAAGTTGCTGACGTTCACCGCCACTTAGCGTGTCGGCTCGCATCTTGCGTCGCTGCGCGAGCACCGGGAATAAGTCAAAAACCTGCGCATGTGTTGAGTTGCGCGCTGCTTTATCGCGCCATAGACCGCCAAGGCGTAGATTTTCTTCGACGGTTAACTCAGGAATGGTGGACCGGCCTTCGGGCACGAGAGAGACGCCAAGGCGGACAATATCTTCGGGTTTGCGGCCGGTGATTGTGACATCGCCGACAGTGGCAGAACCGGATCCTGGCTTAACTAACCCGGACAAAGTGCGCATGAGCGTTGATTTGCCGGCCCCATTGGCGCCGATGACCGCGGTTACCTCGCCTTTGGGCACTTCGATCGAAACATTGGAAAGAGCTTGGACGGCACCGTAGTTGACTGACAGATCGGTAATTGTGAGCATCAGGTTGCTCCGTCTTCACCGAGATAAGCAGCCAGCACGGCGGGGTTTCGGCGGACTTCATCGGGAGTGCCGGCTGCAATTACCTTGCCGGCATCAAGAACCCAAATTAGGTCGCAAACTTCCATGACTAATTCCATGTGGTGTTCAACTAGCAGAACTGTGCGTTTAGGTACCCAACTTCGAATGAGTTCTGCCAACTCAGAAATATCTGCCGCGCTAATGCCACCGGCGGGCTCGTCCAGCAGTAGTACCTGCGGGTCACTAACTAGGGCTCGTGCAAGTGCTACTCGTTTTTGGATGGGGTAGGGCAGTTCACCGGGCAACCTATTAGCCGCTTCAGCGATATTGAGCTCACCGAGTACTGCCATTGATTGCGCACGCAATCGGTTCTGCTCCACGTCGGTCCAAGGCATGGCTAGAGATTGCGCGATGATCCCGCTACGCACCTGCGATGAGCCGCCGATCATGACATTTTCGAGGGCACTCATGGTCGGGAAGAGTCCGACTCCCTGCAAGGTGCGGGCGATGCCCTTCTTTGTTAGGTGATGGGGGTGCACATGCTTTTGCTTTTTACCATCAACCTTGAGATACCCGGAGTCCGCTGTGACGAATCCACTAATTACATTGAAGACGGTGGTCTTGCCCGCGCCGTTGGGGCCGATCAAGCCGGTCACCGTGCCTTGGGGCACCCCGATGCTCACGTTATCGAGAATTTGCAGCCCACTTAGCTTGACGCTGATATCGACTATCTCCAAAATTGGATCGGTCAGCGGCAGAAAGTACTTCACCGGACCTCCCCCAAAGAGACGAATCGCGTTACTTTACTCGTGAAGTCTGGTACCACGCACCTTTTTGCTGACGGTTGACTAAATTGCTTAAGAGTTGACTAGCTCGGTAGGCGAAGCACGCTGACGGCGAAGTCTGCGTCAATGCGCCATGGGCGTAGATCCCAGGTGGCGAAGCGGTGTTCGAGTGTGAATCCGGCCCCGGCTAGGTGCTTATCGAATTCGCCCATCTCGTATCTATCAGAATGGAATCCAACAACCGCAAAACCGTCCGGATTCAAATGCTTCGCAATGCAGATTAGTACCTGCTGCTCGGTGCCGGATGCAACAAAGGCGAGCACATTGCCAGCAATGACCGCGGCATCAAATGGAGCGATTTGGCCCTGGTTTGCAAGGTCAAGTTCACTTAGGTCAGAAACTAGCCAAGTGGGGCCGACGTGATCAGCGCGGGCAGCGGCAATGAGCTCAGGATCGACGTCGACCCCGACAACCTCGTGCCCGCACGCATGCAGAACGGCACCGACCCGACCGGGGCCACAACCCGCATCCAAAATGCGCGAACCGCGCGGCACCATGGCGTCGATCAGGCGGGCTTCGCCACCGAGGTCGGCACCTTCGGCGGCCAATGAACGTATGCGTTCGATGTAACACTGGGAATGATCGTCATCTGTGTCGGTGAACCAACGCGGCGCAGGTGCGGTGGTAGCCATTTGTCGACCTATCTCTTATTACTGGCGAAAATGAATGCGGCCAGTCCGAATACGACCGCCCCGGCCCCGGCCCCGACGTACAAGACATCGCTCGGGTCGGTGAGGTCAACGAGAATCCCGAGGAAAACCACCGCGATGATTGCAACAACCACGCCGATTAGCTTGTTCTTCAGGTCATCGAGGGATCGTATTTCTAGCCAAGCAGGCAGCTGAACTGAACTGTCAACGAATAACTCGTAGAGCCCGTATCCGATCACCAGGAGCACGGTTGCCAGTAGCAAAATGTCTACCGCCGTCAAAATCCCAACAACTGATTGCTTGATGGAAATCGATTGATTGAAGAGGTTGATAATCGATCCCCCGATCTCCCAGACCCCGATGATCATCAAGACAAAGGATCCAATGATGGAGCCGATAGCGGGCACGGCAACCACGTACCTGGAAACTTCAATAAGGCGTCGCATGGCTCAACGTTAGCCGCTGCCCTGCGGGGTGCTGGACCCGACTAGCATCTTGCATACCTTCAACAATCCGGTCCTACCTTGGAGCTCTGCGAGATGTCAACGATCACTACACCCGCCCTAACTACCCACTGGCCACTACATGACCCAGCCACCTGGCGAAGTGTGCCAACTAGTGCAGCTTTGCCGGTCGACCCGGCTCGGGTACAGGCGTTACTTGACAGTGAGTGGGAGCGATTCGCCGCGACCACCGGTGGCTCAGCGGCTCACCATGTGCGCGCCACCGGGTCGTTGCCACTCGGGGTGCCGTCCTCATTCCAACACTGGGATCCGTATCCGATCTCGATCGAATCAGCAAAAGGTGCTTGGTTAAAAGATGTTGATGGACGACCACTACTTGATCTTTCAATGGGTTTTGGCGCCATGTTGGTTGGTCACCTAAACCCAAGCGTTGTTGCCGCCGTCACCCTGGCCCTTGAAACAGGTACCTTGTTCGTCACCCCTTCGCCATCGGCCACCGAGGTTGCTGAGCGGTTCCAGCGCCGGTTCGGGCTTGACCTAGTGCGCTTCGCCAACTCAGGTACCGAGGCCACCATGTATGCCGTGCGCACTGCGCGGGCCTACACCCATCGCCATGCAATTGTGAAGATCGAGGGCGGGTACCACGGCGGGTATGACGCGTTGGTAGTTTCAGCCAAACCTCCTGTTGCCGAAGCTGGCCCGGAAGGCTTCCCAATTCCGGTCGTGCCATTTGATGTTGAGGCCGGCACTGTTCACGTAGTGCCTTATAACAACCTTGATCGACTTGTTGAAATTTTGAGCGCACATAGTGACGAGATTGCAGCGGTTGTCATGGAGCCGGTGCTCGAGAATATTTCAATTGTGGTTCCAGACGCCGGGTATCTTGCCGGAGTTCGTGCGGCCTGCGACGCTCACGGTGTCCTGTTGGTTTTCGACGAAGTGAAGACAGGGCTCACCGCCGGTTACGGTGGGGCTTCGCAGCGTCTTGGAGTCACACCAGATTTAGTCTGCCTCGCAAAGAGCATTGGCGGCGGGTTACCGCTGGCGGCTTTTGGAGGTCGGGCCGAGGTGATGGCGGCGGTTACCGATGGCCGGATGCCGCACTTCGGCACTTACAACGGTAACCCACTCGTGATGGCTGCTGCCGCTGCCGTTGATGATATTTGCACCGCGGAGGCCCTCGCGGCCGCCGAATTAGTAAATGAAGGTGCGCTGCGCGCCGTTGACGAAATTATCTTGCGCCACGAACTACCCGCACATACCGTGGGCTTCGGCGTTAAGGGTGCGATCACTTGGTCAACGACCCCGGTACGCACCTACCGTGACTACAAGCGCACCGATTTTGGGGCCGCTGAACTGAGCTGGCTGTGGGGGGTCAATCGCGGTATTTTGACCCCGCCCGG
>CAMBQX010000089.1 GCA_945870085.1 Bifidobacterium breve
CCGCCGAAAATCTCTGCGTAAGAACGAGCCACTCGCGCAGGCGTATCGCGTAAGCCTTCGCGCTCTGGGTTTTCACCGATTGCAATTAGTAAATCCCGAACGGCGCGTTCGACTCCGGCAGCGTCATAATGGCGAATCGAATCATCTGCTGTGAGTGTCACCGGGCCGATGTCACTCACTTAACTTCCGTATTCGCTCCATGGGATCCATTCGATGATGGAGTAGCCACCGGCCCACGCTCATCTGGTCGACGTCTGGTCGAGCCCGTCCAGGCCGGGCGTACTTCACGCAGGGTTAGTGAAGCGAACACCGCCTCGATTTGCGCTTTATCGAGAGTTTCTTTCTCCAAGAGTTCAAGTACAAGTGCATCGAGGACGTCGCGGTTAGTTACCAGCGCCTCATAAGCCTCTTGGTGGGCTGCCTCAATAAAGGCGCGGACTTCTTCATCGATGGCTGCCGCGACTTCTTCTGAATAGTCGCGGGTGTGGCCCATATCGCGGCCGAGGAATACCTCACCCTGTTCTTTACCGTAGCGAATCGCACCGAGGCGCTCTGTCATACCGAATTGCATCACCATGGCCCGGGCCAGCGCTGTTGCTTTCTCGATGTCATTGGACGCACCGGTGGTCGGATTGTGGAAGATAAGCTCTTCAGCCGCCCGACCGCCCAGCATGTACGCGAGTTGATTGAGCATCTCGCTTCTAGTTGTCGAGTACTTCTCTTGGTCTGGTAGCACCATGGTGTAACCCAGTGCGCGCCCGCGCGGCAAAATAGTGATCTTGTGCACCGGATCATTTCCCGGCAGCGCTGCCGCAACAAGTGCGTGGCCGGCCTCGTGATACGCGGTAATCTTCTTCTCTTCGTCGTCCATCACGCGGGTGCGCTTTTGTGGTCCGGCAATTACTCGGTCGATGGCCTCATCGAGGGCAAAATCGTCAAGGAAGGACTTACCTTCGCGAGCGGTAAGTAGTGCCGCCTCGTTCAGTACATTGGCTAGATCAGCGCCGGTAAAACCTGGGGTGCGGCGAGCAACCGCGCGCAGGTCAACGTGCTCGGCCATCGGCTTGCCTTGTGCATGCACCTTGAGAATCGCTTCGCGGCCATTTAAATCTGGGCGTTCTACCGCAATTTGTCGATCGAATCGGCCCGGGCGCAGTAACGCTGGGTCCAAGATGTCGGGGCGGTTGGTGGCCGCGATCATGATGACGTTTTGGGTAACGTCAAAGCCGTCCATCTCGACCAACATTTGGTTCAAGGTTTGTTCACGCTCATCGTGACCGCCACCAAGGCCTGCACCGCGATGCCGACCAACTGCGTCAATTTCATCAACGAAAATAATTGCCGGTGCATTAGCTTTTGCTTGCTCGAATAAATCGCGCACACGGCTCGCGCCTACTCCGACAAACATTTCAACGAAGTCGGATCCTGAGATAGAGAAGAACGGAACTCCGGCTTCACCGGCAACCGCTCGCGCCAACAAAGTCTTGCCGGTTCCGGGCGGGCCGTATAGCAAGACACCCTTTGGGATCTTCGCGCCAACAGCCTGGAACTTTGCCGGCTCGGCGAGGAACTCCTTGATCTCCTGGAGTTCTTCTACCGCCTCCTCGGCGCCAGCAACGTCAGCAAAAGTTGTTTGTGGCATGTCTTTGGTAATCAATTTCGCCTTGGACTTGCCGAACTTCATGATGCCTGATCCACCGCCTTGCATCTGGCCCATGAAGAAGAAGAGCAAGAAAATAATCAAGGCGATCGGCAGCAGTGAGACCAGCAACGTCATGAGCAGGCTTTCACTCGGCACGACCACGTTGTAGCCACCGGCCAATTGCCCAGCGTCGGCTTTCTCCTGCAATAGCTCTTGGAGGTTGACCCCCTGACCGGTCACATATGAAGTGCGGACCTTGGTGCCGTCTTTCAAGGTTAGATCCAAGACCTGATCGCGGTCGGTGATGACCGCGGTATCGACATTACCGGCCTTGATATCGCTGACCGCAGCACCGGTATCAACCTGCGCTGGGGCACCTAGCCCTGAAATCAGGCTGGAGCCGAGCAGGACGAGCAGGACAGCCAGCACGATCCAAAAGATCGGCCCACGAATTAGGCGCTTGTAATTCACCTCCTGACGGTACTACGACCCCGCTAACCCCACATCCGCCCGGTTGCCCTTTCCGCGCAGGGCGAACCGTGGCCAAGGCAAGTGTCTGGAATCAGCCGCCGTAGACGTGCGGGGCCAAAGTGCCCACGCAGCGCAGATTGCGGTACTTCTGGGCGTAATCCAGCCCGTAGCCCACCACGAATTCATTGGGGATATCGAAGCCCACATAGCGGGCATTAAGTTCGACTTTCATGGAATCAGGCTTGCGCAGCAAGGTGAATACCTCAACCGAGGCGGGCCCGCGTGAACTTAGGTTGCGCATCAGCCATGACAAGGTTAGGCCAGAATCCAAAACATCCTCGACCAGTAACACATTGCGGCCGGCGATATCGGCGTCGAGATCTTTAAGAATCCGCACCACGCCACTGCTCTTGGTGCCGGATCCGTACGATGACACCGCCATCCAGTCCATCTCAGCACTGCGCTTGAGGGATCGCGCCAGATCTGCCATCACCATCACCGCACCCTTTAATACTCCGACAAGCAGCAAATCCTTATCGGCATAATCTGCCTCTATCTCGCCAGCCAGCTCACCTATGCGGGCCTTGATCTGCTCCTCGGTGAGCAACACGTGGGCAAGATCAGCGCCGAGATCATCTGGCTGCAACTTTTACTCCCGCTATTGGGTCGGACGAATAACCGTAAGCCTGTCATACGCGCGCTGCGCTTGAACTCCCCCCGGCAAGAATGCCGGCCCCTGCCCGGACCACTGAGTCACCAGGCGGTCCACAGCGAGCACATGATCACGGCTTAGGTCCCCTGGAACGCCACCAATGGCAATGCACATTGCGCGGATCAGCCGGGTACGAATTGCTCTAGGGATGCCATCCAACTCATTTATGTCGACCGAAGCCGAGCCGTCGGCAATTGTTACCGCATTCTCGAATAGCGCGTCGGCTAGTTCATCTAGACCGTCTGCATCATCACGCAACATGCTCGCCGAGCGCGCCAGACCAACTACAACGCCCGGCCCGAGATCATCACTCAATGACTCCAAGAGTTGACGTACGCGCACCCGAGCAAATTGTCGATCTGCATTATGCGGATCGCGCCACGGCTGCTCGCCCAATTGAGCCAGCACCTCATTTGCCGACTCGTGCACAACGGACCGCGGTATCTCGAGCAAGGGCCGGTGCCACAAACCATTTACCGATGCCATCGCGGCCAATGACCGGGCACCGGATCCGCGAGCTAAGCGCAGCAGCACGGTTTCAGCTTGATCGTCTTGGGTATGACCAAGTAGCACCACCGTTGAGTTCTGCTGCTCGGCACATGCGGTGAGTCCCGCATAGCGCGCATCACGGGCCGCCGACTCCAAGCCACCAACTGCGCCAACGTGTACGGCCACAACCTCAACAGGGTTGAGCTCGAGGCGACCACAAACGCTCGCTGCCCAAGCTGCGATCTCGGCGGATCCCTCCTGTAATTGGTGATCGACGATCACTGCGCCGGCATATAGCCCGAGCCGCTTGGCAACCCAACCGGTTGCGGCAGCCAAGGCGAGTGAATCAGGCCCACCAGAACAGGCGACCACAACTACGTCACCTGGCTCGAGGGCACTAAGTGCGCGCTCGACCGCATTGCGTACCTGGAGGGTCGCAGCACATGCACGATCCATCAACTTGCCATTCGCTTGATCCAAGCCCCCGGATTGGTGATCTCACTTCGAGTTGGCAAAGTCATCGGCGAAGTCCAGACTTGATTAAACCCAGACATCCCGATGTCGTCGACGACGTGGCGCACAAACGCAGCACCTTCGGTGTATTGCCTCATCTTCATATCCATACCAAGTGCACGTCGAGCTAGTGCATCAATCGCCTTTGGACTATTCCTGCGGGCAGTGAAGCGTTCACGAATCAGCGCTACACTTGGTATCACCTGCGGGCCCACATCATCCATCACCACATCAGCGTGACCCTCAAGTAGCGACATCACCCCTGTCATTTTGTCGAGTACTTCACGTTGCTCGGGTGATTGCACCGCCTCAACTAAACTCCCCTTACGAGCAATGGAGCCCATTACCGCCGCCACCCGCCGCAGGGTTTCACTAAAACTTAGGTCAGATGCTTCGATGAATTCGTTGACGAGTGAGGCAAGGTACGCGCCGAGCCACGGCACTGCACCAAATTGCACCCGGTGGGTTTCTTCATGTAGGCATACCCATAATCGAAAATCTCGAGATGGCACTTGCAATTGCTGCTCGACCTGCACAATTGTCGGTGCCACTAGTAGCAGCCGACCCGGTTGGCCAGGCTCGGTAAATACCTCGTACTGGCCGAGTACTTTTCCAGAGAGCCAAGCAAGAACTACACCGAGTTGCACAGCCGAACCGCGGGCACCGATACCGCGGACTAAATCCGGTGGCCCACCACCTTCAACGCGTTCGGAAAGTGCTGCCAAGGCTATCTGCATCCCTGAGACATTTGAGGCAATCCATGCTGGGCGATCAACCACTTGTGCGCGTGAACCCGCCGGTGCAACCAATCCGGTAACCCGCTGCACAGGCGCTACCGCCTCAAGTGCCAACTCGCGCAGCATGTCGACCGCCGCCTGGGTTTCGCGCTGTGACAACACCGGCCCACTCGGGGCCAACCTGATCGCGGTACTGACGGCGAGCGGCCAATCAACAGCGGGCCTCAATTGATTGGTGGCCGCCACCTGTTCAGGAGCCATCTGGGGCACCTGCATCCGGTGGGCGGCAAGCAACAGCTACGCAACTGCCTTCAAGGGCCCAATCTCCGGCCACGAATGGCACTAGAGCTACCTCGCCACGAACAACTTCGAATGACCCTAGGTTCGTAACCAAGGTGCCCCGGCCCTCGGTAACTAGCACGATCGCAAACCCCGCGCTCACTTCAACCCGACCGCCCGAAGTATCGATCCGCTGAGCCCGAAAGTATGGGTCGGCCTGTTCTGGCAGCACCGACACCAATCCTGCGCCTTGAATCTGGGCCGCCGGCACAACTAATTGATCGAGGTCAGCCGCCGTCACGGCTGAAAGATCAACGGCCTGCAGGGCAATTTCGAATCCAAGATTAAGATGGCCGTCTTTAGCACCGTCAACAGCAAATCCTTGCCACTCCAGCAAGATCGAAAAGTCGGTTGGCTCCTGAAGCTCGAGCACGAAAACCCCATCGGCCACCGTGTGCGGCAAGCCTGCGGGCACGAGCATCGCATCACCTGGATGCACAACCTTGGTCTGCAGTGCACTAAGCAGTGCCGCGCTATCGCGCTCGCGCACCCAAGACGAAACTTGGTCAAGTGTCATCGCATTCTTGAAACCCACCCCGACTTCGGCACCAACGGGGGCATCAATTACGTACCACGCCTCGGTCTTACCATGTGATAACCCGAGATGGGTTTTTGCAAATGCTCGGTTCGGGTGCAAGTGCACCGGTAACCGTTGACCCAAATCGAGCAATTTAACAAGTACTTCGGTGCTCGATCCGTATCGCGCTACATGCTTCGCACCTAGCCAGGCCAGTGGATCCTCATCAATCGCTTCCACTAGCAACCGGCCGTCAGGTAAAACGCTGTAACCCTGAGGGGCCTGCCCAAAGCGCGATGTGGTCGACCCGATCCATTCTTCGGGCCGACTCGGCCCACCCGGGCCATGGCGCAGCGCACCTATGCGGTCACCACCACGATAAAAATGGTCGAACTGATTCACTGGGAGCATCATCACCGCTGCAGTCATCATGAGCACCCACACTTCGCAAGTTTCGTCGCGAATATATCAACAGATTGCCGTGCCGCGTTTAGGTTCTTGACATCGTTGGCAAGAATTGCAAAGACGAGCACCCGCCCGTCTGCGTCTTTTACCGTGCCAGCCAAGCCAATCACACCAGTTAGTGATCCGGTTTTTGCGTGCACGTAGCCGGCACCGCGTGCCGTCGGGCCTGATTGAAAACGATCGGCCAAAGTGCCAGTGGCACCGGCAACCGGTAACCCTGCGCCAATAGCGGAGAGCGCAGGATTCGAATTGACAACTACGTCAACCAGTAAAGCACCAAAGGTAGCAACTGAAACCCGGTCATTGCCCGACAATCCACTTCCATCAGTAATTACTAGCCCACCGATCGGTAATCCAAGTTTCTTTAAAGTTGCGGTAACCGCTTTAGCCCCACCCGCAAACGAAGCACCCGCTCCGCTCGCACCGCCCACTAAGTGCGCAAGTGACTCACCCAAGTCGTTATTCGAATCTGTTAATAGCTGTTCGACCAGATCAGCGACCGGCGGCGACTCCACTCTGGCGATCTCGGTGGCACTCGCCGGTGCGACACCGGGTGTGGTCGAGATAACTTCGACACCGGCTTTTGCTAGGTATCCCGCAAAAACCTGCGCGGCTTGTTTGGCTGGATCACTCACCCTAGTGACAGCACCGGTGCGCACCCGGCCTTCATCAACCATCAGCGCGCTCACCGGGGCGGCAATCCCCAGACGCGCCGCGTTCTTCGGCCAATTGGGCCCGGTCACTGGACCACTAAACAGCGATTCGTCATACTTCAATTTCAGTGGTGCGCCCGTCGAGGCGGCCGCGGTCAACTTCGCTAAATCCTTTAAGGACGCGAACCCGCCGGCGAGGGGATCACCACCTCGTGCTCGCACCAAAGAGGTGTCGCCGCCGCCGACCAAGGTGATGGTGCTGCCATCACGCATGACTTTCGTGGCCAGCCGAGTCTTTGGGCCCAAAACTTCAAGGGCGGCCGCGGCGGTGAGTAATTTGATCGTAGAAGCCGGTATCCGGGCGTTATCGGTATTGACTCCGAGTAACACCTGATCGGTTGCCGGATCAACCACGAGGGCGCTGAAGTCACCCAAGGCGCTGCCCGCGAGTACCCGAGCCGTTGCTTTTTGGACCCCGGCGGGGCTAGGGGCCGGTGCCTTGGACCCGACCACGGCGGTGGCCGTCAAGACTGGTACGTCTGGCGGGATGGGGTTAGCCGCCGATGCCGGTGCCGCCAGCGGCAATCCCGACAGGAGAACTAGGACCAACCCACCAGCCCAAGTGGAACCGGCTCGGTACCGCGGTTTCGATTGTGCCTCAGTGCCCACAATAGGAGAGACTACGTCACATGCAGCCCCTCACCTTTGACGTCACAATCGAGATCCCCGGCGGGAGCCGCAATAAATACGAAATAGACCACGTAACCGGGCGAA
>CAMBQX010000090.1 GCA_945870085.1 Bifidobacterium breve
GATCTGGATAAGTTGCTAGCGGGCCTGAGTGAAGCCGACATCGTGGTGGGCACGAGATTTCATCCCGATTCGATGTATTTCATTGGCGGGCCCAGGCGCTGGGCCATGGTGTTGTTGTCGAAGGCACTCAGCGCAATGGCCAAGACCCCGATCAGTGATAGCACTTCCGGGTTTAGGTCAGCCGGTCCGCGCGCAATTGACTTATTCGCCGTCAACTATCCGGCCGATTACCTAGGCGACACCGTCGGCTCGTTATCGATTGCTATTCGGAACGGCTTGATCATTCGCGAAGCCCCGGTGACAATGTATTTTCGTGCTGTTGGCAGGCCGAGCAAGAACGCATTGTGGTCGGCGCTATATCTGGGCCGGGCGTCACTTGCACTATGTGCAACGTTGCTCGCGCGCAGATCACAAGGCAAGGGGGATCAAACCTGATGGCCCCGAATATCTTGGCTGCGATTGCTGCGCTCATAACTTTCATCTTCGTCATCGATCTGCTACGCCGCGGGGTGCTGCGCGAGAAGTATGCCGTGCTGTGGTTGTTCTTCTCCGGCGCGGCATTGTTGCTCGCGATCTTCCCTGCGATCCTTGTTTGGCTCACCGAGGTGCTTGGCGTTGCCGAGCCGGTCAACCTGCTGTTCTTCGTCACCATCGTGCTGCTTGTGCTGGTGAGTGTGCAGCTGAGTTATGAACTGAGCCGGCACGAGGCGCGGATTCGACGGTTGGCCGAAGAAGTCGCGCTTTTGCAAGAGGAAATCAACAGTCAGCGAAAAGATGGCGACTAGCGAACCAGTTTTGTTGATTGCTTTCAATCGTCCAGAGCACTTGGTGAAAGTAATTGATCGCTTGCGCGAGGTGGAGCCAACCGCAATTTATTTCGCCGTTGATGGTGCTCGGGCTGATCGCCCGGCGGAAAAAGCCAACGTCGATGCCTGCCGCGCGCTTATTGCCGCATTTGATTGGCCGTGCGAGGTAAAGACGTTGTTCCACGACACGAACCTGGGCTGCGGGCTTGGTGTCAGCTCCGCCATCACCTGGTTCTTCGAGCATGTTGAACGCGGGATCATCCTTGAGGATGACATCGTCCCCGACCCGAGTTTCTTCCCGTTCTGCTCGGAGTTGCTCGATCGCTACGCCGATGATGCTCGGGTGCAGGCCATCTCCGGCTGCAACTTCGTGCCGCCGTCGGCGCAAAGCCACCCCGAGCAGGCCTATCGGTTCAGCCAGGTCGCCCATATTTGGGGCTGGGCTACTTGGCGCCGGTCGTGGGCCGGGTATCGGCTCGATATCGCCGGCTGGCGGAAGGAGCTTCCGCCAATCGAGCTTTGGAAGCGGGCAGGGCACTCGGTGCCCGGGGGTGTGTATTGGGGGTCAACCTTTGAGTTGCTCGCGCGCAAAGAAGTAGACACCTGGGATGGCCAGTACGTTTTCACCGCCATGGTCTCCGGGCAACTCACGGCAACCAGCAACGTCAACCTGATTGCGAACATTGGGTTTGGCACCACCGCGACCCATACTTTCGAAGATCGCGATGAACTCCAGCCGATCTCACCAATTCGGTTGCCAACGGCTGCGGCTCCAGTCGTTCTCGATAGCAAGGCCGATGCGTGGACCCGCAGGAACCACTTCGGGGCCACCTGGCGCGGCCTCGTCAATCAGGGTTACCGATACCTTAAGCAACGTCAAGGGAGGTCGACGTGATAATTGCTAAAGGCCGTGCACTCGTTACCGGTGGGGCTGGGTTCCTTGGCTCCCATCTGTGTGAGCGCCTGCTAAATGACGGCTATAGCGTCATCTGCGTCGACAACTACTACTCATCGACCAAGGACAACATCGCGCATCTACTCGATAACCCGCGCTTTGAAGTCATCCGGCACGATGTCACGTTCCCGCTGTATGTCGAGGTCGATGAGATCTACCACCTGGCCTGCCCGGCATCGCCGATTCACTATCAACGTGATCCGGTGCAAACCACCAAGACCGCGGTGCACGGCTCGATCAATATGCTCGGCCTCGCCAAGCGCACCGGAGCCAAAATTCTTTTGACTTCAACATCTGAGGTTTACGGTGATCCGTTGGTGCATCCCCAAACCGAGGATTACTGGGGCAACGTCAACCCGATTGGCCCGCGTGCCTGCTACGACGAAGGCAAGCGCGCGGCTGAGACGTTGTTCTTCGACTACCACCGCCAACACAACCTGCATATCAAGGTCGTAAGGCTTTTCAATACCTACGGCCCGCGCATGCATCCCCATGATGGCCGGGTTGTTTCGAACTTCGTCGTCAGCGCGCTAACCGGTAAGCCGATCACCATCTACGGCGAGGGCCAACAGACGCGATCCTTCTGCTACGTCGATGACTTAATTGATGGGCTGATCGCCATGATGAATAGCGGTGATGACGTTACCGGCCCGATCAACCTTGGTAATCCAGGTGAGTTCACCATTGCTGAGCTCGCTGCCGAAGTCATCAAGCAAACCGGTGTCGACCCCGGGATCGAATACCTACCGCTGCCACCGGATGACCCAACGCGCCGCCAGCCTGACATCACCCGGGCGAAGCAGACCTTGGGTTGGGAGCCGACTATTGAACTAAAGGCCGGCTTGGCCAAGACCATCGAATATTTCCGCGGTGTCCTAGCCAGGTGATCACGGGTCCGGTTTTGGTACTGGTGACTTGGTTCGTCGCCGTACTCGCCATCGCGGTAATGGGCTTGGCCCCGGCGCTGGTGGCTGGGC
This sequence comes from Bifidobacterium breve, assembly GCA_945870085.1. Taxonomy (GTDB): domain Bacteria; phylum Actinomycetota; class Actinomycetes; order S36-B12; family S36-B12. Next base: position 2,739 of record CAMBQX010000090.1, read on the forward strand.
GTGGCGCCCTAAATGCGCGCAGCTTGCGCAGCTCCATTTGGTGGGGGCTGCTACTTGCCGCTGCCTTGATCCTCGCAACCAATATCTGGCTGCCGCTGCGCAGCGCCGCTGCTGCGATCGTCTTCGTCATCGCGTTAGCCCTGCTCGCAGTACTGGCGGTCTGGTTGCTGCGCCGCCATCCGCGCCGGCCCCTGCGGTTGGGCGGTTACGGCCGCTGGTGGCTGGTGCCGTTGTTTATCGCAATCGCTCTTGCCGTCATCTACCTTGCTGTTGCCGCGCTGGGCCCGGTCACCAACTACGACAGCGGCCTCTACCACCTAGGTGCGATCAAGTACGCCGGTGATTTCGCAACTATCCCGGGGCTAGCGAATCTGTATTTCCCATTCGGCTATAACAACTCACTCTTTCCGCTCGCTGCCTTCCTCGGTAATGGTCCGTGGGATGGGGATGGCTACCGGTTGATCAACGGCCTACTCATGATGCTGATGGCCACCGATCTAGTAATCCGTCTATTGCAACGCAAATACTCGGTGGGCACCTTCGTGCTCTTCATCGGTTTCGCCGCAGCCTGGGTGCCCCTTATTGCGCTGTCGGATTATTGGGTAACCAGCCCAACCTCGGACTCATCGGTGCTCATTTTGACTTTGGTCGCCGTCAGTTATTTCTCGGACGCGCTAACAGGAACGAAAACCTGGCAGGGTGACGCGGCAGTGGCGGTTGTCATCGGGCTCCTACTGGTGTCGCTGCGCCCAACCATGGTGGCTTTCACCCTCACGTTGATCGCAATCATCTTGATCAGGGCTTGGCGCCGGCGCGGCGGGCAAAAGGCCAGCCCCCCCGTCAACAAAGCCCTGTGGTTCCTAGTTGGTGCAGCAGGTGTCGTACTGGCGGTGGTGCAAAGTGTCCGCGACTACCTGCTCAGCGGCTGGTTGCAGTACCCGCTGTCGATCTTCGCTTTCCAGACCGACTGGGCCGCCCCCGACCCCACCTGGGCCCGCATGGCAACCCTGGGGGCGGCTCGCGACCCGGCGGACCTTTGGGCGGCCGCCGAGAATTGGGCTTGGATCCCCGGCTGGTTTGGCCGGTTACCGAGCCAGTGGGAGCCATTCGAATTAGCGCTACTTCTAGTGGTCGCCGGCGCCAGCCTGCTGCTAGCCCATCGGCTGACGCACGCGGTGCGCTGGCGCACCCTGCTGCTGGCGTTGGTGCCCAGTGTCGTAACTGTTTTGGTCTGGTTCTTCGCCTCCCCGCCGGCATTTCGGTTCGCCTGGGGGCCACTTTTCAGCCTCGGTGTCATCCCCCTGGGCTGGGCCCTTTATGCCCTTGCATCAAGAATCTCCATCGGTCACCTGTTAGCCCCAGTTTTAACCCTTGGCCTATCTGCGGTATTGGTACTCCTGCTCGGTTATTGCACGATCGCCAGGCTCGACACCGCCTGGACCGAAGACCGCACCTTCAGCCTCGGTCCGGTGCGCATCAACTATCAAGTGACACCAATTCCGATGCCGGAAACCAATCAGCAGCAGTTGCCATCTGGGCTGGTTATCTTGACTCCGGTGCCATCTGATCAGTGCTGGGATGCCTATCCGCTCTGCGCGGGTCAAAACCCTGGTGCGATTAGCCAGCGCGGGAAGACCTTGCAGGACGGCTTCAGCGCGAACTGAACCAGCCGTGGCGTTTGGGATAGGTAACTGCCGCCTGCAGGTATTGCTGGCCCCGGACCAGCGCAGATTTAGTGGGGCTGGCCGCTAGAGCAATTGACGTATCGAAAGTGCCACCGGCCACCGCCGCCTCAACCGCAAATGACGACTCGTGGAAATAAACCATCGCTTTGGCATGTGTCAGCAATCGCCAGTCCACGAGGGCCGCCTGCTGGCTACCACCCGATGTTCGATCCCAAACTAGATGCTCGACGCTCCAGGGCATTAGGCCAAGACCTAATGCTTCATCCGTCCACCTTTGCCGAGCCGCCGCGTTGTCGCCGGCGATGAAGAGGTCGGTTATGCCAGTGCGCGTCGAAAGGCGCCGCAACGCCTGCCTAATCGCACCAGCTAGGGGCGTTTGGTGTGATCGGTCGGTGTAGCGCAGATGCAGGCCAAGGAAGGCGGGCCGCGAGGCTAGTTCAGCCTGCACCGCACTCTCGATCTCGGAAGTAAAGGCGATTTCACGATAGAAACTCTGCCGAAGTTCTCTGAACTCCGCCTCCCATTTGGTCTCGGCTTGGTTGGTGGGAGCCATGAAGAACTTTCCGCCAGCGGCAATGATCAGGGTTTGCGGCGAACGAGAAACAGAAAATAGTTTTGCAAGTTCAGGCATGAAGTGCTGTTCACCAAGATCATTTCCGGCCAGATAGATTCGGTTGCTGTTTGCGTCATGGGTGAGGTACTTGGGCACTAGGTCACGGGTGCAATTGAAACTTTCAATAGCTGCGGCGCAGGTCAACACGTGACTTCGACAGAAGTCACTGGAAAAAACGGAGTCTGCTCCGACGGGAACAACATCGTCCGGCTCCCAGCAGATCGAAAGCTCGGCGTCGATTTGCGGCGCCAGTATGGCGACGCTAGCGATGGCCTGGAGTCGATTTATGTAGCCGCTCAGGGGGAAGAGCAGGATGCGGTGCACGGTGCATTCTAGGACTCGTCTGGTAATTCAAGAAAGGCTGCCGCGGGGCCAACCCCTAAGATCATGGGGTGTGGTTAGCCTTCGATGAGCAGATCTTCGTGGCTCAGCACTATGGCGGGATCTCCCGGTTGTTCGCCGAATTGTCAAAGCAGTTCTTGCGTGACGACGCTCTAGAGGTCGATTTACTGCCACTTGATGCCCCGGTGGTCAACCGGTATTTACTTGACGAGCCACATCTTCGAGATCGTCTCAAGGTCACAGACGCCGGCACGACAGTTGCGGCACTAGCCCGCTACTTCGTGCGAATGCGGCCTCGAACAAGTGTCGACGTAATCCACAACACTTTTTATTTGCCGCATGGCCTGGCTGGCTATCCCAAGGCGCGCCGGGTGGTGACGGTGCACGACATGATCCCCGAACTGCTTCCCAAGAGTCGGCGGCGGCTTGACTTCATCACCTTGAAGAGGCGCTATGTGATGTCAGCCGATCATGTGATCTGCGTTTCCGAGGCCACGCGAAACGACATGCTGCGGGTTTATGGCGACATCAAGGCACCTATCTCGGTGGTGTATCACGGTGTCGATCCAATTTTTCGGCCAAGTGATCCCCGGGTGCCAGGGTTACCCGATCGCTATCTGCTCTTTGTCGGTAACCGAGGGCAATACAAGGATGCAAACGTATTACTCAATGCTTTCGCGAGTTTGCGCGCCAAAGATGACACCCTGGCTTTGGTCTTCACCGGCGGCGGGGCATTCTCGCGAGCAGAGCGCGCCCAGCATCAAGAACTACGGATCGCGGATCGTATTAGCCAGGTCTCGCTAAAGGACACCGCGATGTCCGGTGCGTACGGCAACGCCTTGATGTGTGTTTTTCCCTCCAGATTCGAAGGTTTTGGCCTACCGGCTCTGGAGGCCATGGCCTGCGGCACGCCGGCGGTGCTCGCGCGAAGTTCATCTCTGCCAGAGGTTGGCGGCGATGCCGCGAAGTACTTCACCCCCGGTGATGCACATGATCTCGCAGGTGCCATCGAAGCCCTGCTAAGCGATGACCAAGAGCGAAACCGCATGAGGAATACTGGGATTTCCCGGGCCCAGGGTTTTACTTGGGGCACCGCGGCCGCCAAGACAGCGGGTATTTACCAATCCTTGGTGGGGTAGCCTGAGGCCGTGGTGACCAGAGCAGAGCACGATTCGCTGGAAGTTTTCCTCAAGGCGTCACTAACCGACGAGCAGCGTGAGAATGTGCTCTTTGTTTCTTTCACCCAGTGGGGTTTTGCCCTCGCTGCGCTCGCCGATACCGCGACCTGCCTGCACGGTATGGGGAGCGAGGTGACTTTGGGATTCTGGGCGAACAAGACCCCGATGCATGACACCGGCTGGTCGGTAAATGACAAGGTCGCCAAATTATTTGCGTCCCCGGCACGCGATCAACGGGTGCGAGATGCCTTGATCGACTTCGGCATCCCGAAGTCGTCATTAGCCCAACCGCCGGTCAAGGGTTGGCAGCCGGCGCAGCCGGTGCCGATCACTCGAGCGATGAACAGAAGTGAGATCAAGGCCCTCACCTACTTCGGCAGTCCGATGGGCCGGGCCATGTTGCAGGTGCGCACCCTCACCGAAACCCCGGTGACCGACGCCTACTACTGGCCCGAGCGGCTGCTTCATCTGGCAGCGAGGTCTTACGCCTTTGCGTATGACCAGACAGCGGCATTGATCAAGGCGCGTGGTGTTACCGCGGTTGCGGTATATAACGGCCGGTTCTTGCACGACCGCGCGGCCTCGGCCGCGGCGCAAGCCC
>CAMBQX010000091.1 GCA_945870085.1 Bifidobacterium breve
ACAAGTTGCACAGGATCAATTTCTAAGTCGGACTTTGAGCCCAGTGCACCAGTGGATACAGCCACGGCCATCGACTCAATCGCGTTGGCCGCCACCTCGGCATCAATGGCTGAAACTACTAGAGCTCCGACGAATTTATGGTCGGGTGCGGTAACCCGATGATGTGAACTACCAACGCTGTTCACCAGATGGTGCCGAACCCTGGTATCACCAGAACCAGCGATCGCCTGCACCAACAACGCGGTGCCGGCGAATGGGTCGTCGACGATTGGTGCCAGCGCCGCCGGGGCGATAACTAAATCAGGGGCAACGAGGGCAACGGCACCGCCGGCCGCCCGTAACTTACGAGCAACATCACGAAGCACCTCTTCAGTGTTCGCGCCCGCGGGTACGAGCAATGCGGTCACGATGCCGCGGGTCGCTTTCGCGAAAAGCGCGACTTAGCACCTGCCCTGGCCTGTTTCGCTAGTGCTTTAGCAAGCGACTTCGTGCTAGGAGCATCATGTGCTTCGCTAATCACGGCCACCAGCGCTTGCACTGCTGCGTCTATAGGTATTGATTCAAGGTCGGTGACCCGCGGCGGTGAACTAGCACGCACGCTAAGCGCATCGAGATTGCCAAGCACCTTCACGCCGAGTGCTGAAATAACATCGCGATCTTGTACACCGTGCGCCATCGCCGCATCAAGTGCCCAGTCCGGGGTATGGAGCCTGGGCTCATCAGCACCTGGCTCACGGCCTTCGACTAAAGCCATCGCTACTCCACGGCGCACCAGGCGCACATACTCTGTCCACTGCATCTTCATTTTGACCCGTGCATTGAGGCGCACCAGCAATTCGGCTTCGGCGGCCGTCATCGACCTATTGGATGTTAGGTCCATTCGTGCTGTTAGAACTTCGGGCGGCACTCCGATCAATTGAGCGAAGGTTCGAAACATCGCACTGCGGTCGACGTCTTCGAGTATGAGAACCGTGACATTCTGCGGCCCTACCGCCTCAGCCCATCTAGTCACCACCGCGCCATGATCGTGTCGGCGCCAAAACGTGGGCGACATATTTGAAGTGCCCGATTTTGCGAAAACATCTTCAAGCCACGGCTCATAACCTTTAGTTAATCCATACTTCAGATATTGCTGCCACGATGAGGGCAATAAGCGCCCCAGATTGCGCAAAGTCACGAGCACCTGTACGCGACCCGCACCTAAGTTACTGATTACGTCAACACACTTATCGGCATCGGCTTCGCAGAAGAACTCACTGCTAATGACAACTCGACCATTTGAGTTAGCCACCTGCCTCGCGAGTTCATCGAATTGCGACCGATCAACTACGGAGCCGCCGCGCTGGTTCCAGCCCCAAGTGCGCTGCAAGATGGCCAGGGCCGCCCGGTGCTGCGCCTGCGATTTACCCGGATAAAGCACACCACTACTCGCAAGATCACCACGTGCATCAGCAAGTGCCGCTTGAATCGCGGTGGTTCCAGTTTTATGCACTCCGACATGGAGTAAGACCCCGTTCGAGGGGATAGCGGGGGCATCCGGCAAAAACTTGCCAGCTGACGTCGCCGCCGGGCCAATCGACATGCCACCACCCTACGGGCTAGAAGTCGTCCTCCGACTCCGGGCGCGCCTTCGGATCTGATTTCGTTTCCGCGTTGTCGGTGATGGAGTTCGCGAGGCGTAATTCACGAAGGAGCGCCAGGCCATCAGCGAACGAGGAGTCAGCTACCACCCCACTATCGTGTAAAACTATCGCCCGATCGAAAAATCCCTCGAATTTTCGTGGCACCTCGGTTGCTACCAGGAAAGTTGTTCCTGCAGCCTTAAGTATCTTTATTTGCTCAAGGCATCGCTCACGAAATTCAGGATCGCCGACCACCAACATTTCATCAACGGCGAATGTCTTTGCCTGAGTCGCCATGGCGATAGTCCACGCCAATTTCTGACGGGATAATGCCGAAGCCCCGCCCAGGTACTTGTCAATATTCGAAGTGATACCAGCGGTCTCGACTATTTGAGCTAAGGCACCTTCAACTCGTTCGGGGGTCATCCCCAGTAAGCCCCCGAGCAAATAGATATTTTGCCTAACGGTGAATCCACGATCGAATGCCCGACCCAGATCCACCATCGGCAGGACCGGCTCACGTCTACTTACCGATCCTTCGTCCGGTATCAAAGTTCCGGCGGCCAATCTCACGAACTCGGTGCGTCCAGAGTTCTTCAGTCCCAATACAGCAACTGACTCACCAGCGGCAATATGGGTTGAGACACCCCGAAGCACCCAAGACCCCGAACGGCTTTGCTCGCCGGCAAATCTTCGCAGTCGATGCCGGCGGCCACCGCCTTGTCGGCGCTTCCCCTTGGAGATATTTATTCCTACCCCGTCGAAAATTATCATTGATTCCAGCTGCGGGTTCAACCGCTGGCGGGCCAAGTCAGCTCCCCTTCAAAATACGGCCTTCGAGTCGGTTAAAAACCACCGAGCCCGTAATAAAAATGATCACCGTGACCCCTAATGAAATACCGTAGTGCGGAAGCGACTCGATTTCGGTCGGCCAAAAACCAATGCGGTACAAGCCCAACACTCCGACCAGTGGATTAAATGCAGCAAGAATTTGCGCTCCGGCTGGAATATTGGCAACCGAGTACAAAACTGGTGACAGATAAAAAGTCGCTCGCAGCACGATTCTCACAATCCGAGCTAGATCAGGGATGACGGCTACACCAGCAGCTATTAACATCGCCAATCCATACATCAAGAAGAACTGGACGATGATCCCGACAGGGAAAAGCAAAATTAGCGGCCCAGGTAGCGTGCGCGTGACGAGCATCGCGATCAAGATAACGGGCAGCGACAGCAGGTACTCGGCCATGGATACCAGCACGACTCTGATTATCCAGATTCTCGTGGGCAGCAGACTCATCCGCAAGAGCGCCGGGTTGCGTCTAAACGTCTTAGCCGCCCCTGACACCCCCTTCGAAAACCACCACCAGGGCAAAATCGCCACCGTGAGGAACAGGAAGTAGGGCTGCAGGCCTAACTGGCGCCCGCCCAGGAGTTGGGTGAAGACAAACCACAGCACCAATGCCATACCTAGGGGCTCCATGAGGGTCCACAGGTAGCCCAGCCGGAACTTCGTGTACTGCTTTTGCAGATCCCGAAGGACCAACATGCGGAGCACCTGACGATGCTCCCAGAAAGTACGCACCCCGTTACGATAGGCCAGTGTCTGAAGAATCCGCATTTATGCTCCAGACCAAGCGCGTTTCGCGGTCGCTGAGCCGCCGCCTGCGCGATTTTGGAGCCGTCCAGCCCAAAGGGTTCGATCTAGGCAACGTCCCAACTTCAGATATCGCAATCCACTTTGCCGACGGACCCCCAAAGCTCTACCAGTTGACCCAGTGGCTACCCATCTTCGAGGCAAGCACGACCGAACGCACCATCGTCGTGGTGCGCCAGATCGAAACTTTTCAAGCTCTGCAAGGCGCCACCTCATTGCCTATCTTGTTGGTGCCAACCTACGAAGACCTCATGGCCCTTTATGACCGCGCCGATTTTCACGCGGTCATGTACGTCAACAACGGATTCACCAACTTTCAATCCCTCGCTTTTCAGCAGGCGGTGCATATTCATCTGAACCATGGTGAGAGCGACAAAATCTGCATGGTGAGTAACCAAGCCAAGGCTTACGACAAAGTTTTCGTCGCAGGAACGGCCGCAGTCCGAAGGCACGCCGCTGCTCTAACCTGGTTCGACATCACGCACCTAGTCCGGGTCGGTAGGCCGCAGCTCGATCTTCCGGTTCCAAATCCACTTGCTGAGTTTTCCGGCACCACCATCACGTACGCGCCCACTTGGGAGGGCGAGGATGACGCGAATAACTACACATCGGTCGACGTTTACGGCCCTGGCATTATTTCCGCAGCGCTAACACTGACCAATTGTCGAGTAATCTACAAGCCACATCCGCGGGTCGCGGACTCCAATAATGCGGCCGTGAAAGCCAGCCACCGCAAAATCCTAAGCCTGCTTAATAGTGCGAACTCCCATGATCCGAACGCTGGCCACCGAGTAATGCTTGACGCAAACGTGCTCGGAATTATTCGCGGAACCGACCTGCTGATAGCTGATGTTTCAAGTGTGACGCTGGATCATCTATACCTGCGACCGCAGGCTCCAATCGTGCTTTGCGATCGCCGAACAAATCGCGCGCAACTGCTGATGGATACCCCAGTAGCAGCCGGTGCGCACATCTTGGACCAGAACACCATCGCAACTTTGGCAACCGACCTCGCAGATATCATCGCTAATGACCAGCAGGAAGCCTCCCGCAGCGAGCTCCGCGACTTTTATTTTGACGGTTTAGAGGCGGGGCAAAGCACCGAGAGATTCTGGCAACAGACCCGGTTTGAAATAAGCGAGCATGACCGCGCCCTGCAAGAATTGAGCAGGGTTCGGAAAATATTAGAAGGAGAAGCATGACCGTGCATACGGTGATTTTGGCTGCCGGAATGGGCACTCGCTTGGGTAAGCCCTGGCCAAAGCCTCTTACACCGCTTATCGATGGTCGTACCATCATGCGCCAGCAGCTTGACAATCTCACCACCGTATTTGGTGACAACTTGCGCGTCACCACTGTCGTTGGTTTTAAACTTGAGTTAATCCTCGAAGCATTTCCGAATGTTTCATATATCTACAATGAGAGCTACGACCAAACCAACACCAATCGGAGCCTACTCAAAGCACTGCGCCTGGCACCTCCTGGCGGTGTGCTCTGGATGAATGGCGATGTGGTGTTCGACTCAGAGGTGCTGGTGCGCGCCCAAGAACTCATTGACACGGATCAATCATTTATCTGCGTTAACACCTCCGCGGTAGGCGACGAGGAAGTCAAATACACCATTGATGATCACGGGTTTGTCGCGTTGCTCTCAAAACAGGTAGACAATGCCCTTGGTGAGGCTGTCGGAATTAATTACGTGAGCGGCAGTGACCGGGCGAATTTAATCCTTGGTCTGGCCGCATGCGAAGACTCTGACTACTTTGAGCGCGGAATTGAAATAACGATCGCCCAGGACGGCACCAAGGTAATACCACTGGACATCACTGATCTATTCGCGGTTGAGGTTGACTTCGAAGAGGATCTCTCCCGCGCTAATGCGCACTTGTGACCTCAGCAATCAGCGACTCCCACTGATCTAGCACCTGCGGTGCCTGGAGATACGCAACCGAGGTGCGAGCTGCGGCTCCAAGGGATTGGCGCAATTCTATCGAGTCCATTACGCGCGCTAACTTCTCCGCGAGATTGCCAGCATCTCCTCGAACCGCCAGCAACCCGTTAACCCCATCGCGGATGAGTACCCGCACACCCGGCGCACAATCAGCCGCAACCACCGGGAGTCCGCAGGCCATCGCCTCAGCCAACACCAGCGGGAAACCTTCAGTTAGTGAAGGTAGCGCTAATACATCGGACTCGAGCAATACCCGGGCTGGATCCTCCACCGGGGATCGAAAGAAGACTCGTTGGCCCGCGGGCCCAAGGGCGCCCGCCTGCGCTCGTAGGGCTCCTTCCAGTGGCCCGGTTCCGATGAATTGCAGCTGCCACCCCGCAAAACGCTGATCGAGTCGGCTCCATGCATCCAATAAAATTTCCGGGCCTTTCTCAGCCGATAACCGGCCCAGGTAGGTCAGCGTTTGGCCACGTAACTTAGCCGTTTCGACCGGCCAAAATGAAAGGGGGTTTGGTAGCCAACACACATTTCGCAGACCCGCATCGGCGAATTGCGCGGCATCCTCGGCGGTGAGCAAAGCCACGGTACTCACGTCCTGATAATTTCGTAGCGCCCGGCGCAGATCGCGGCCACTTGCCGCCGCCTCGAAGGATGCGTGATACTGACCGACGACCAACCAGTTGCCATAGCCAACAGCGCGTAAGTACTCCATGGCCCAAAGTTGGGCGCAGATGATCACACCGGGTGGGCCGCTCGTGAGTATCTCGCGGAGGCGCTCTATTGCCGCGGCCCGCAGGCGCGCACGAGTTGCTTGTCGTTTACGTACCTGCGGCCGGTACTTGCCCAACGGGCCCGATGGCGCAATCGGTGGCGGCCAAGTTTCACTCATCAAAGTCGTGGATTGGTAGGCCGGATCAATTACATATAGATGTTTTTGCGGGTGGGGTACCACACCAACTAGTTCGATTGGATACCCACGAAGCGCTAAGCCTTGAGCTAATACATGAACAACGCGTTGTGCTCCACCAAGTTCATCAATGTTGTTGGCGATGATGATTACATGAGGGTTAGCCACGGCCACCGCCAAGTATCCGAGCGATGCTGCGCTGTGCACGAGATGGGCTGGAGCGCCACGCGATGGTGCCTCGGCGACTTGGGTTAATTGTCAGGCCACTCGCGCGGCCAAAGAAACGGCCGGGCCAGGCCATAACAAAATTAGGTTCGCTCATTTTCCCCATATGCACGGTTCGAACATTTGCCTCGGTGCCAGTTTGTAACTCCACCCCGAACACCCCACGCTGCCCAATCCGAGCCCGGTCCAGGCCGGTCGCCACGATGGACCCTGTCGCCCGCCATTGCCATTTATTGACGTCAACTTGCTCCCAAGCCATTGGCAACCTGGCGAGAACCACATTTGCGCCTTGCAGCATGACAAAGTTCGCGGCCACTACTTTGCCGAACATGGCGAAGGGATCAACTGTGCTACCACTTAGCGTTACTTCGTCGCCATTTACGGCAAACTCAATGAGCAGATGACAAAGGCGCTGGCGGGCAAATGGCACAGCTTGCAGGCCCAAAGCTGTTACCTCTCGCCACCAGCGCGCATCGTGGCCAAGCATTGGTGGCTCAACTAAGTCAGTAGGGGCTCCCCAATAATGCCGCTCCCCTTCTGCGGTGATCGGTACGTCAATCACATATGTCCAACGCAAATAGCGAATTACATTACGAATACCCGCAATGTCACCACGCAATAAACACCCCACAGCCACCTTGTTAATCGGTGGGATTTCACCTATCAATTTCACATCAATGTCACGCGCATATTCGGCCAAGACCTCAACTATGGGTGCTGCATCTTCATCATTGACCAGTAACACCGCTGC
>CAMBQX010000092.1 GCA_945870085.1 Bifidobacterium breve
GCCGAGCTCGCGAGTAGCGACCTGTTACCGAAAGCCACCAGCGAGACCGTAGTGATATCCGTATCAGCCTCCGGTGGCTCTATCGAAACTCTGGCCGCGCAAGAGCACTATCAAAACCAATGCCGAATCATTGCGGTGACCAATACGGCTGATTCGAAAATCACCGAGGGCGCTGAGGCGGTTGTCATGATGCACGCAGCGCGCGAGGAAGGTGGCGTTGCCTGCCGCTCCTTCCAACACACTCTGGCACTACTGCTGGATTTGCAATCGCAACTGGTAGGCGGCCTTGATGTTCCTTCACTGATAAGAGCAAGTGCCGAAGCCACCGATGACCTCCTACAAAACCGCGACACCTGGTTACCAAAAGTCAGCGAACTCATGCTCGGGCCGCAAGGTACCCACGTTGTCGCACCGGCTCGTCGCTTCAGTTCCGCCCAGCAGTCCGCGCTGATGCTGCGCGAAGGGCCAAGACTTCCAGCGGTTGCTTGTGAAACCGGTGACTGGAGCCATGTCGATGTCTACCTAACGAAGAGCACCGATTACCGCATGCTGCTTCTGGCCGGGTCGAAATGGGAGCCAGAACTTTTGCGGTGGGTTACCGAGCGAGGGGCAAGCGTCGTCGCAATCGGCCAAGAAGTGCCTGAAGCCGCGGTTAGCCTGCGCTACCGCGGTGATGAAAACGACGACGTCAAACTGCTAACCGAAACCCTTGTCGCCGAACTGGTCGCCCAGCAGGCTTGGGCCGCTACGACTTGAAAGTCACTGTAAGCGGGGCGTGATCACTCCACCGCTCTGCATAAGTGGGTGCCTTGCCGACCACGGCGGTGGTGGCACGCGCGGCTAAGCCCGGGGTCGCGATCACATAGTCGATGCGCCAGCCCCCATCGGTATCGAAGCCGCGCCCCCGCCATGACCACCAGGTGTAGGGGCCGGGGCCATCACCACCAAGAGTGCGACCAAGGTCCACCCACTGTTTTGCGAACCATCGGTCCAAGTATTCGCGCTCTTCAACTAAGAACCCCGCGTTACCTCGGTTACCGCGCCAATTCTTGATATCGACTTCATGGTGGGCAATATTGAAATCACCGCAAACGACAACCTCGCCACCAGCGCGTGTAGCTCGTGCCCGCAAAGCCTTAAGGCGGGCATCCATCGCTACCAAGAACTCATACTTATCAACTTGCTTCGGGGTTTCGGCTTCACCGGTGTGCACATAAACCGAAACCACCGTTAGCGGGCCTTGTTTGGTATCGAGGTCGACTTCAACCCAACGGCCAGAATTACCGAGCACCGGATCCTTCATCACCGCGCGCACCTCGGTGGGCTGCTTTCGGGTCAAGATCGCTACTCCCGCTCGACCAAGTTGCGGCGCCGGTGCGTGCGCGACATTCCATCCTTGTAATGGTGAGTCGGCGAGTGTTGCATGTAGTTGCTCGTGGGTCGCCCGTACCTCTTGTAGGCAAATCACATCCGGCTTTGCTTCGGCCAGCCACGCTAGGCCGCCACGCCGATGCGCTGCGCGGATGCCATTTACGTTAACCGTGAGAACACTTAGCATCGCAGCACTCACACGATCCGAAGGGTGACGACTTGGCCGGTGATAGCCGTCACCGCGGCGAGCAGCGCGTCACGATGGCGCACGTCCGTATTGATCGGGTAAGTCTGGCTTTGGTCAAAGCGTTGAGGGTCAGAGAAGTCAATCGTCAGCACGTCATCCTCTAATGAGACCAACCGGGCATCGAAATAGAGCAGCCATGCGACCCGACTTTGGGATTCTAAGTTGAACAGGACGTCATTCCACTGTGCTTTTAGGGCAGCGAGCTCCGAAGCAGACATAGTTCTAGGCCGCGTCGGTGTCAGGGGCTACGTAACAGATGCCGAGCACCGTATCTAATGGGTGCAAAACCAGGACCGGCAGCACCAGACTTAGGTCACTTGCCGAATAAACCTCAATCAACAAACCCTCAGCCAGTGCGGTAACTGACGCAATCGGCCACCTTGCTACCGCGCCCCCAAGGCCCACCCCGAGGGCCTTGGTTGCTGCTTCCTTGGCGACCAGCAGGTCAAGTACCGAGGCGGATTCGGCCGTGACGAAATTAGTTTCCATAGGAGTTAGTGCGCGCGCCACCACCTGCGTTCGGCGGTCGGCGTACTCGATGTCAACACCGATTAGCGAGCCCGGCTCAGCGGCTGCTGCAACTACGACTCCGGAGTTGTGCGAAAGTGAGATTACCGGGGATCCACCAACACCGGACAGCGCAACACAGCGAGCATATGGCGCCCCTTCGGCGCCAAGATGGATCTCGACATCGCTCGGCTCAAGATGCTGGCCGCGCTCCGCAGCCCACGCGCGCACCACATCCTTAAGGGCTAACCGGCCAAGTAGCCACTCATGTTGCCGGCTTGAACCAGGCGCTAGTGATTGCCAAACCTCGTTCTCGGCGGCGGTCAAGGCTGCGCCATGTGCCGGACTAATTGTGATGCCGCTCCCCGGTGCAATTTCTTCAATATCTATTCGTCGAATTAAAACTTCAGCGGGCCCAATCGCCCAATCCTGGCTAACAAACTGCCCTAATTGCACTGGCCACCATCGCAGCAGGGCTGAATGTAATAGCACCTAGGACACATGTCTTTACCGCCGCGACGCTCCAGGGCTACGGTCTCGCAGGCCGGGCAGGGGCCGGGGTCACCCATCACCTTTTAAGTATGGCGCGCGGCGTTGACGACTTCTTGCCCCCGCGCCGTTGCCGCGCCCACTACGAATGCGGTAACAGCCAGCCGCTGTTCCTGCGCTGCCCATCTGATCAAGGCCAGTTCAGCTGGTGTCAGCCGCAAATTCAGCCGCGCTGTTCGAATGTTCGTCATAAGCGCCCCTAGTTTCTCGAAATCTGTCTCGAGTTGAGCAAAGCGCAGGGGTCCGACAGTTACACCGGTGTTATTTGAAAAAAGGAACCAACGGCGTTGAAGTCGTGACGCGAACCCGCGCCTGTGGAATGAAGATATCGGCGAGGAGGACTAACGCCAATTGGGTAGGGTCTGGGCTACACAGGAAGAGATCAGACCCCAATGACGCCCCAAAAGCAGTTGCACCGCCCCACCACCCCGGTGCTGGTCCTTGATTGGGGTGGGGTGTTGTCCACGCCGGTGCAGGACGCTTTTGATAGCTGGATGGCGGCGGCCGAAATCGATCCCAAATCCTTCATGCGCGTCATGCGCGAGTTCCACAACACCTCGGATAGCCCGCTGCATCGCCGTGAGCGCGGTGAGATCAGCGTGAGTGAATTTGAGGAGGCCCTCGCCCCACATCTATTCACCTTGGCCGGTCAGCCGGTTTCTGCCGATGGGCTGATGGCAAAGATGTTTGAACACCTCAAACCCAATCCCGCGATGCTGCAGGTTGTTGAACTTGCTCGCGAAAATGGTTGGAAGACCGCGGTGCTTTCCAACGCCTGGGACGGCGATCACTATGACCCAGATTTGATGGCGCAGTTCGACGCGGTGGTGCTTTCGGATTTGTTCGGTGTTCGCAAACCAGATTTGAATGCGTACGAAGCGGTAATCAAAGCCCTTGGCGTCGAAGCTGGTGACTGTATTTTTGTTGACGACATGCGCCGTAATGTTCTGGCTGCAGAATCGGCCGGCATGCAGGCAATCCAATACGAGCCCGGCGTCGAGGTGCTACTTTCAGAGCTAATCACCAGCGGGGCACCGAGTTGAAAACCCACGACAGCCCACGTGGGCTGCTAGTGGCCCCGTTAACGGATTACTTGCGCACAAAACTTGGTAGCGACTCGGCCGGACTTCGGCCCCAACTCCTTCCCGGTGGTCGTTCGAACATCAGTTATCGCCTTGACGGCGGCAACCTGGGCCCGCTGGTGCTGCGCCGCCCACCCCTTGGTCACATTTTGCCCACCGCCCACGACATGGGTCGCGAGTTCAAGCTGCTCACCGGCCTGGCATCGGTTGGCTATCCGGTGCCGCAGCCGATCGCCTTATGCGAGGACGCAGGTGTTATCGGTGCGCCTTTTGTTCTTATGGAGTTTGTCGACGGCTTGATAATTGATGACGCCGCAATAGCCAGCAGCCTTGATGCCGTGTCGGCGCGAGAAGCCTCGCAGAACCTGGTGCGGTGCTTGGCTGATCTACATAACATCGATCCAGTCGATGCTGGGCTTGCTGACCTTGGCAAGCCAGCCGGGTACCTGCAAAGGCAACTGCTCCGGTGGATCAAGCAGTGGGAGTTAACCAAGAAGATCGATTACCCCGCTGCCGGGCAACTCATCACCTGGCTGCAGCAGGCGGTCACCACGGTGCCAGAAAACACTAAAGCGTCAATCGTCCACGGTGACTTCCGCCTCGACAACACGATCCTTGATCCACAAACCATGAAGATCAAGGCCGTCTTGGATTGGGAGATGTCAACTCTTGGTGATCCGCTACTTGATGTCGCGTTGACACTTCTATACATGACCGAAAGCAATGACAACCTCCGCAACTCCGTTCCAGTAGCACTGGGCGTTACGACTCCACCTGGTTACTACACTCGTGCTGAATTCCTAACTGCTTATTGTGAAATCACTAACGTTGATACCAGTTACTTGAATTTCTGCCTCGCGTTATCTTGCTTCAAACTCGCTGCGATTCTCGAATCAATTAAGCACCGAAGTCAAGCTGGTGAGCAGCTGGGCCGTGCCGAGCATTCGGGTGATTTATTCGGTGACTCGTGCAACAATTTGATGCTGATGGGTTTGGCTGTAACCGAGGGCGACGGGGTTTCCGGGCTTAACCGGTGATTAAGTAATTACTTCCTGCATGGGCTTAGTTTCGGAGGATTTAATGCCAACCGGTGATGGCCGCTTCGTCGACCGCCTAACCCTTGAAACTCTAGATCGCGATATTTTCTCGGGCACCTGCCACGCGGGCGCTCCCCTTCGGGCTTACGGCGGCCAGATCGCGGCTCAAGCGCTGATGGCCGCGGGCATGACTGTTGACGACACAGATCGCCAGGTGCATTCACTCCACGGCTATTTCTTGCGCCCTGGGCGCACCAAGGATTCGATCATCTATTTGGTTGAGCGACCACGCGATGGCCGATCATTTTCGACCCGTATCGTGCGGGCGGTGCAGCACGGTGAAACCATCTTCTTAATGACGGCATCGTTCGCGGTCAAAGATCCTGGGCCTGAACATCAATTCGAACTACCAACCGTGGTTTCACCTGAAGTTGTTGCCGAGATGTCATTTCCCGAAATTTTGGCTTCAGATCCCGAAAGAGCCTTAAACCTGAACTACCCGGACCAAGCCCTTGTCGACCTGCGCATCGTCGATCATGAAAAGCATGCCTTATTGCACGATGGCAGATTCGAGCGCATGTCTTGGGTGCGCATTACCGAGCCACTGCCTGATGATCCACTGGTGCAGGCCAGTGCGCTTGCGTATCTCTCAGATCTGACGATGGTGGGAACCGCCCTTAGCCCTCACTTCGAGATTAAGGACCAACTCCAATTGGCGTCCATTGACCACGCGATGTGGTTTCACGCCCCGATCGATACCGGCCAGTGGCTGCTCTTCGCTCAAGACACCCCGGTGGCCCGCGGTGGCCACGGGCTGGCCCGCGGCCTGTTCTACGACCGCCAGGGCCAACTGGTTGCTTCAGTTGTTCAGGAGTCACTCATGCGCATGAGTCGTCGCAGCTAACTCTGCGGCGCAGCCGCGAAATTAGCACTGCGGCGCGGCCTCGAAGGCTTTACCCAAGTCCCCTCGGGTCGAGGAGGTTGCATCATCTAAAACCTTGACGAACTCTTTGCCTGCGTCAAAAGTGGATTTCGCTGAAATACCTGCCTGCACTAGCGCGGCTGCCAAACTCAGCGGGTCCTCCGAGTTGCGGGCCGCATCAATATGTACCGCGGCCTCATCGCGGGCCTTCATCAAGGTCTCACCACTTGCCTGCACCTGCGTAACGATCTTGGATGCGTCAACATAATCAACCGGAACTCCACCGAGGGCGGTGCCCAGTTTTTCCATCGCCGCATTGATCTCGCCCAGATGGGCATCGAGTTGAGCTTGGAATTGATCGGCCGCTGAAATCCCCGAGTTCGGGTCGTAGGTGAGATCTTTACCCAAGTCGACCAAGGTTGCGCCCACCCCATCACGTGCGACGCAAACCCGACCGGCCCACTTCGCTAACTCCACCCCCGGTGAAGGTGACGGTGCGACGGTCGCCGCTGCTGATGCCGAAGCCTCGGCATTTGCAATAAGTGCCACATCTGAAGAGCCGCCAACCTTGGTCAGGTAGAACACCAGTCCGACTAGCACCAAGGCCGCAGCGGCGGCGGCAATTACCGTTTTTCGCATAGCCAACTATTGCGCAGAATCCACAAGAAAGCGCCCCCTTCAGGCAATTGTGCTAAATCCACAGTGCTGACAGGGGAAGTGCCCACAATCGGGGTCCGAATCGAACCGCCGACTTACCCATGTAGAGCACGACACCCATCTTGAATCGCGGTCCAGTTATCTCACTTAGATACTCAAGTCCGGCGAAATCCCGCGCTTGCACAGTGGCGGAAGACTTGACTTCAAGGCCAACAATATTTCTCGCATCATCCTCGAGGACAAGATCCACCTCACGACCGCTCCGATCTCTAAAGTGAAACATTTCGAAACGGTTAGGCGCCCACGTGCTCTGGCGCCTGATCTCACCAGTCACGAAGGCCTCAGTTAGCCCACCCGCGTGGTGTGCTGTTGCGGATCCCGGATGAAATGCGGCAACTGACAAATTGTTTAGGCGTGCCGCTAATCCGGAGTCGAGCAGTGACACCTTCGGCCGCCCAATTACTCGTTGGGTTAGGTTTCCGCCCCACGCTGGGAGAAAATGAATCAAATACAGCGAAGCAAGTAACTCTAGGTATCCGGTAATACTAGTTTCAGGTAAGTCAATGCCCTTCGCAAAGCGAGATTTAACTAACTCACCACTGTTGTTAGCAGCCAGCAGCCGCATCAGTCTTGGCAACCTGTCTAAATGCATCAGGCGACTTATATCCTTTGCATCTCTATCCACGATGCGTGAAAGATAGTTGTCAAACCACGCTTGTCGCCGACGTCCGCTACGCAG